>NZ_ATDO01000136.1:0-9615 GCF_000445085.1 Sphingobium sp. HDIP04
CCCGGATCAAGTCCGGGGTCGCGCCCACCCCTAACCCCTCCCGTTTACGGGAGGGGAATGTCTTGGATTGGCCAATCGCCGCCAAATCCGTATATCCTAGACGAGGATCGCGGTGCCCGATGCCGTCACCATCAGCATCGAGCCGCTGGACCCGACGGTCTCATAATCCAGGTCGACGCCGACCACGGCATTGGCGCCCAGGGTCGCGGCGCGCATCCGCATTTCCGCTATCGCCTGCTCGCGGGCGCGCTGGAGCACGTCCTCATAGGCGCCGGACCGCCCGCCCACGATGTCGCGCACGCTGGCGAACAGGTCGCGGAACAGGTTGGCGCCCACGATCACCTCGCCGGTGACGATGCCGAGATATTCCCTTGCGGGGCGGCCCTCCAGAGAGGGCGTGGTGCTGACGATGATCTCGGTCATGGGCGTTACTCCTGCTGCGGTTATTCGATCCCCAGCGCCGTCTTGTATGTTTCCAGCAGCGCTTCGGCTTCCATGCGGGCGTTGCGCTCCATCTTGCGCAGGCGGACGATGGACCGCATCGTCTTCACGTCATAGCCATTGGCCTTCGCCTCCAGATAGACGTCCTTTATATCGTCCGCGATGCCCTTCTTTTCCTCTTCCAGGCGCTCGATGCGCTCGATGAAGAGGCGTAGCTGTTCGGCGGCGACATTGCCATCGCTCATGAGAATCTCCAGTCAGTGTGAATCGGTCGGCGCTTGCCTCTAATGGCTGTCGGCGTTCTTCGCCACACTCTCCTGCATGCGGGCGATCTGTTCCGGCGTCGCCTCGCCCTGATGGCGGGCTTTCCATTCGGCGAAGGGCATGCCGTGGATGATCTCCCGCGCTTCATCCTTGCTCATTGCGCCGTCCGCCTCCGCGATCCAGTCGGCCAGGCAGTTGCGGCAGAAGCCCGCCATTCCCATCAGGTCGATATTCTGGACGTCGGTGCGATGCTGCAAATGCGCCACCAGCCGTCGGAAGGCGGTTGCGGCGACCGCGTCGCTGAGTATGGTGTCGTTCACGGCGAGCCTTTCGCTGATCATCATCATCCTGTCGTGCAGCACGGATAATCGAAAACCGCGCCCTGGCAAACCAGAGGCGACCATGACGGTCAGGAGAAAAGACGAATGACGAGATTACCGCCCCGTTCGCGCAAGGTCCGCATATTGGCGACCCTTGGCCCCGCGAGCGACAGCCCGGAGATGATCCGGGCGCTGTTCGTCGCCGGGGCCGACGCCTTCCGCATCAACATGAGCCATGGCGCGCATGAGGATCATGCCGCGCGCATCGCGACCATCCGGGCGCTGGAAAAGGAATTCGGCCGTCCTACGACCATCCTGGGCGACCTTCAGGGGCCAAAGCTGCGCGTCGGCACGTTCGACCGTGGGCTGGCGGTGCTGGAAACGGGGGCGGCCTTCGTGCTGGACAGCGATCCCGCGCCGGGCAATGCGACGCGGGTCAACCTGCCCCATCCGGAGATCTACGCCGCGCTGGTGCCCGAAACCCGGCTGCTGCTGGACGACGGCAAGATGGTGCTGCGGGTCAAGAAGGTGGCGGAGGACCGCATCGACACGGTGGTCGAGGTCGGCGGCGCCCTTTCCAACCGCAAGGGCGTGAACGTGCCCGACGTGGTCGTGCCGGTGCCGGCGCTGACCGAAAAGGACCGGCGCGACCTCAGCTTCGCGGTGGAGCATGGCTGCGACTGGATCGCGCTCAGCTTCGTGCAGCGGCCAGAGGACCTGGCCGAGGCGCGCAAGCTGATGGGCGGCTATGGCGCGCTGATGGCGAAGATCGAGAAACCGGCGGCTGTCCAGCGGCTGGAGGAGATCATCGAACTGGCCGACGGGGTGATGGTGGCGCGCGGCGACCTGGGCGTCGAATTGCCGCCCCAGGCGGTGCCGCCCCTTCAGAAGCAGATCGTGGCGACGGCCCGGCGCATGGGGCGGCCCGTCGTGGTGGCGACGCAGATGCTGGAATCGATGATCAAGGCGCCCACGCCCACCCGCGCCGAAGTGTCCGACGTGGCGACGGCGGTCTATGACGGGGCGGACGCGATCATGCTGTCGGCGGAGACGGCGGCCGGCGACTGGCCGGTCGAAGCGGTGACGATGATGGACAGCATCGCCCATAGCGTGGAGCGCGATCCGGGCTATTTCGGGCGGCTTCACTATACCGAGACGAAGCCCGACCCCACCACCGCCGACGCGCTGGCGGAGGGGGCGGGCAGCATCGTGTCCGTGGTGGGGGCGAGCGCGATCACCTGCTTCACCTCATCGGGCAGCACCGTGCGCCGCGTGGCGCGAGAGCGGCCGATGACGCCGATCCTGGCGCTGACGCCCCGGCAGGACACGGCGCGCAAGCTGGGGCTGACCTGGGGCGTGCATGCCGTGCGGACCAAGGACATCGGCACGTTCGAGGAGATGGTCGGCAAGGCGCGCCGCATGGCGCTGCGCCATGACATGGTCGAGAAGGGCGGCAAGATCGTCGTGCTGGCCGGCGTGCCCTTTGGGACGCCGGGGTCGACCAATGTGCTGCATGTGGCCGCGATACGGGGCGATGAGTTGAGGGGCCGGGACGAGGGGTAAAGGTCGACTGCAAAAGGGGTTGTGTTCCTGCTTTCGCAGGAACACCGCTGCGTTAGACAGTTGGGGTTCGAAGCAGTCCTAGTTCAACCAATTCCTCGCGCAATGCGATCGCATCGCGGAACAAATGGCCGCGCATCCCTTCCGCCTCGGCCGCCAGTATATTGTCCTCCCGGTCGTCCACGAACAGCGCCTCTTCCGCCCGCAGCCCGAATCGGTCGAGCGCCAGCCGGTAAATCGCGGGATCGGGCTTCACCAGCTTTTCCGCGCCGGAAACCAGGATGTCGCGGAAGGGTGCGAACAGCGCCGCCTCCCGCGCATGGAAGGGCGGCCAGAATTCGTCGCTGAAATTGGTGATGGCGAAGAGGGGAACCCCGCCTTCGTGCAGTTCGCGCACGATCTCCGGCATGCCCTCGACCGCAGGGCCGACGCTGTCGATGAACTTTTCGCCCCAGAGGCGAATCAGCGCCGCATGTTCCGGATGGCGCGCGATCAGTTCGGCGCTGGTTTCCGCGAAGGGGCGGCCCCGGTCATGCTGGAAATGCCAGTCCGGCGTCACGACATCGCGGAGAAACGCATCGAGCGCCCGATCATCGTCGATCAGGCGCTCGTACAGAACCCTTGGGGTCCAGTGATACAAGACATTGCCGACATCGAAGACGACGGCGGCAATATCCGCGATGAATCAGCCCTGGCGGGCCTTGAAGCGGCGGTTGGTCTTGTTGATGACATAGGTGCGGCCGCGGCGGCGGATCACGCGGTTGTCCCGGTGACGGCCCTTGAGCGACTTGAGCGAATTGCGGATCTTCATGGAACCAGCCTTTGAATGAATCTTGCTTGATCGAAAATCGAAGCGCAGCCCCTATGGGCGGGACGGCCGAAAGTCAAGGGCGGCCGCCCGCTTTTCGCCCCATCCCCGCGCCGTTCATCCTGCATGCAGCAAATCCGTGGCTTGACGCTTTTAAGGGATTAGCGGCGCGGTGTCGTGTAGAGGCTGTTGATCCCCTGGAGTGCGCATCCATGTCCAATCCGTCCATGTTGAAGAAGATCGTCCTTCCCTCCCTGCTGGCTTTGGGCCTCGGCGCCTGCGCCACGGCTGTTCCACCCGTGGAGGTGACGCGGTTCCATATCGACAATCCGGCGCGCAGCGGGACCATCGCCGTCGAGGAGATGGCCGGCAACCCCGATGTCGGCCTGGAATTCCGCACTTATGCCGCCGCGGTCGAACAGGAATTGCAGCGCGTGGGCTTCACCGCCGCCGGACAGGGGACGGCAGGACAGGGCGCAAGGAGCGACTATGTCGCGCTGGTGAGCTTCCGCCGCACCTTCCGCGAACCCGGCAGCTATGGCGCCAATGGCAAGCCGGTGAGCGTCGGCGTGGGCGGCGCGGTGGGCAGCGGCGGCTATTCCGGCCTGGGGCTGGGCATCGGCATCAACCTGTCGGGCAAGCCCAAGGGGCAGGTCTTCACCGAATTGCAGGTGCAGATACGCCGACGCGCCGATTCGACCACCATCTGGGAAGGCCGGGCGCAGACCGCCGCGCGGGAGGGCACGCCCGCATCGCAGCCCGGCCTGGCGGCGCAGAAGCTGGCGGCGGCGTTGCTGGGGGGCTATCCGGGCGAATCGGGGCGGACTATAACCGTCAAATGAGCATCTCGATCACAAGTGCCTTTGACAGCGGCAATATTCGCGTCCTTTCCGTCTCCGACACCCCCGCCGGCGTCCGCGCCGAACTGGAGATCGTCAAGGACCGGCAGAGCGACTTCTACCAATGGTTCCACTTCCGCGTGGCGGGCGTGGCGGGGCGGGAGGTCGAGTTGGCGATCGTCAATTGCGGCGCGTCGGCCTATCCCGACGGCTGGCCGGGCTACAAGGCGCGCTATAGCGAGGATCGGGACAATTGGCTGCTGGCGGACACCGGCTATGCCGACGGCACGCTGACGATCCGCCTGTCGCCCGACAGCAATGCGGTGTGGCTTGCCTATTTCGCGCCCTATTCGATGGAACGGCACCATGACCTGGTCGCCTGGGCGGCGTCGCAGCCGGGGGTGGAGCATCGCGAACTGGGGCTGACGCTGGACCGGCAGCCGCTCGACCTGCTGGTGCTGGGGGAAGGGCCGAAGAAGGTCTGGCTCTACGCCCGCCAGCATCCGGGCGAGAGCATGGCCGAATGGTGGATGGAGGGCGCGCTGGAGCGGCTCTGCGACGAGGAGGACGCCGTGGCGCGGCTGCTGCGCAGGGAGGCGACCTTCTACATCGTGCCGAACATGAACCCGGACGGCAGCCGTCGCGGCCATTTGCGGACCAATGCGGTCGGCATCAACCTCAACCGCGAATGGCATGAGCCGTCGATGGAAAAGAGTCCGGAGGTGTTCCTGGTGCGCGGAGCGATGGACGAGGCCGGGGTCGATTTCGCCATGGACGTGCATGGCGACGAGGCGATTCCGGCCGTGTTCCTGGCGGGGTTCGAGGGCATTCCCTCCATCACGGAACGGCAGTCGGCCTTGTATCGCCGCTATCGCGACACGCTGGCCGCCCGGACGCCCGATTTCCAGACGAGGAAGGGCTATCCGACCGCGCCTGCCGGCAGGGCGAACCTGTCCATGTCGACCAACCAGTTGGCCGAACGCTTCGGCGCGGTGGCCATGACGCTGGAAATGCCGTTCAAGGATAATGACGACCTGCCCGACGCCGATTTCGGCTGGTCCCCGGCGCGCTCGATCCAGCTCGCCAAGGATTGCCTCGGCGTGCTGGCGGAGATGATCGACGAAATCTGATCCCCGCCGGCCGCCGGTTCAGCCGAAAACGTCGTCCAGGAAATCGGCCATGGAGCGGAAGCTGCGGCGGTCGGCGTCGGGATGGTAGGCCAGGCCCCTTTCCGGCATCTTCGCGTCATGGTCCGTGAAGGCGTGGCCGGCATGGCCATAGGCATGAATCTGCCAGTCGCATCCGGCTTCGGTCAATTCCTTCGCGAGCGCGACGGTGGCCTCCGGCGGAGCGATCGGGTCGTTCCAGCCATGGCAGATCAACAGCCGCGCGGTGATCTTCGCATGGGGGAAGGGCGGCGCGTCGTAGACGCCGTGGAAGCTGACGCCGCCTGCAATATCCGCTCCGGAACGGGCAAGGTCCAGCACGCATTTGCCGCCGAAGCAGAAACCGATCGCGGCGGTGCGGCTTTCGTCCGTTTCGTCGAGCGATTTCAGCAGCGCATGCGCGGCGTTCGCCCGGTCGCGCAGCAGGGCGCGGTCGTCATTGAGCTCCGCCATGTAGCGGCCCATGTCGGGATCGGCGCGGGTGGTCCGCTTGCCCTGGCCGAACATGTCCGCGACGAGCACCGCCAGCCCCAGCGCCGCGACCCTTTCGGCATAGGCGAAATCGGCCTCCTTGGCGCCCAGGACATTGGGGAAGAGAAGCACGCCGGGACGCGGCGCGCCTGCCGCATCGTCGAACACGGCCATGCTCTCGAACCGGCCGCCAGGGCCTTCATGCACTGTGACGCGGCGGGTGATGGTCATGGAAGGCTCCTTGCTTCGGGGTCAGACGCATGTTGGGGCGCCATGCGCGATTGGCAAGTTGCGGCCAGTTGCCGCCGTTATTCCAGCATGCTCCTGCCTGCGCAGGAGCAGGCCATTTTCCCACTTTAAAGTTCCGCGTCCATCAGCGCCGGGAAGAAGCCCTCATGCGCGTCGCGCAGGTCGGCCAGCGCCACGCCCGCCACCTTGTCGCCGCCGGTCGTCCCGATCTTCACGGCGCCCGCAATCTCGACGCCCTGCGCAGCGGCGACGATATACCGCCCCTGATCCTCGCCAAAGGCGCCAGCGGTCGTCAGCGCGATGTCCAGTTCCGCCCCGATCTTCCCGGCCAGCGCCATTTCCGCCACCGCGACCAGCAGGCCGCCGTCGGAAATATCATGCACCGCATTGACCTTGCCCGCCGCGATCAGGGCGCGGACGGTTTCGGCATTGGCGCGCTCGGCGGCCAGATCGACCCTCGGCGCATCGCCCGCTTCCCGCCCGGCAATCTCCCGCAGCCAGATCGACTGGCCCAGATGCGTGCCTTCGCCGCCGATCAGCCAGATCGCGTCGCCCTCATTCTTGAAGGCCACGGT
Source organism: Sphingobium sp. HDIP04 (assembly GCF_000445085.1). NCBI lineage: Bacteria > Pseudomonadati > Pseudomonadota > Alphaproteobacteria > Sphingomonadales > Sphingobiaceae > Sphingobium > Sphingobium sp. HDIP04. Next base: position 6,694 of record NZ_ATDO01000136.1, read on the forward strand.
CGCCATCCCGTCGACATCCTTGAGCAGGCCGATGCCGCCGATGGCGGGCGTCGGCAGAATCGCGGAGCCGCCGCCGGTCGCCTTGGATTCATTGTAGAGCGACACATTGCCCGACACGATGGGGAAATCCAGCGCCCGGCAGGCGTCGCCCATGCCCTCCAGGCAGCCGGTGAACTGCGCCATGATCTCCGGCCGCTGCGGATTGGCGAAGTTCAGGCAGTTGGTGACGGCCAGCGGCGTCGCGCCGACCGCGCTGATGTTGCGATAACATTCCGCGATGGCCTGCTTGCCTCCCTCATAGGGATCGGCATAGCAATAGCGCGGCGTGCAGTCGGTGCTGATCGCGATGCCCTTTTGCGATCCATGGACGCGCACCACCGCCGCGTCGCCGCCGGGGCGCTGCACCGTGTCGGCGCCGACCATGTGATCATATTGCTCCCAGATCCACCGGCGCGAGGCGATGTCCGGCGAACCCATCAGCCTGATCAGGTCGGCGCCGATGTCGGCGCTCTCCGCGATCTCGCCCAGCGGCTGCACGCCCGACCAGGCCTTATATTCCTCCTTCGCCATCGCCGGACGGTCATAAAGCGGCGCGTCGTCGGCCAGCGGAGCCAGCGGAATGTCGCACACCGTCTCGCCATGATGGACCAGCACCATGCGGCCCGTATCGGTCACATGGCCGATCACCGCGAAGTCCAGTTCCCACTTGCGGAAAATGGCCTCGGCAAAATCCTCCTTGCCCGGCTGGAGGACCATCAGCATCCGCTCCTGCGACTCCGACAGCATCATCTCATAGGCGGTCATGCCGGTTTCGCGCTGCGGCACCTTGTCCATGTCGAGCTGGATGCCGACGCCGCCCTTCGACGCCATCTCCACCGAGGAGGAGGTGAGGCCCGCCGCGCCCATGTCCTGGATCGCGACGATGGCGTCCGACGCCATCAGTTCCAGGCACGCCTCGATCAGCAGCTTTTCGGTGAAGGGATCGCCCACCTGCACGGTCGGCCGCTTCTCCTCCGAATCCTCGCCGAAATCCGCCGACGCCATGGTCGCGCCATGGATGCCGTCGCGCCCGGTCTTCGACCCCACATAGACGATGGGATTGCCCACGCCCGACGCGGCGCTGTAGAAGATCTTGTCCGTCTCCGCGACGCCCACGGTCATGGCGTTGACCAGGATGTTGCCGTCATAGGCGGGGTGGAAATTCACCTCGCCGCCCACGGTCGGCACGCCCACGCAATTGCCGTAGCCGCCGATGCCGCGCACCACGCCGCTGATGAGATGCTTCATCTTGGGGTGATCGGGCCGCCCGAAGCGCAGCGCGTTCATGTTCGCCACCGGCCGCGCGCCCATGGTGAACACGTCGCGCAAAATGCCGCCCACGCCCGTCGCCGCGCCCTGATAGGGCTCGATATAGCTGGGGTGGTTGTGGCTCTCCATCTTGAAGATCGCCGCCTGCCCATTGCCGATGTCGACGACGCCCGCATTCTCGCCGGGGCCGCAAATCACCTGCGGCCCTTCGGTCGGCAGCTTCTTCAGATGGATTCGCGAGCTTTTATAGGAGCAATGCTCTGACCACATGACCGAGAATATGCCGAGTTCGGTGAGGTTGGGCTCCCGGCCGAGCGCGTTCAGGACGCGATCATATTCTTCTGGGGAAAGCCCATGTTCGGCGACGACCTGGGGCGTGATCTGGGATGCGGTGCTGGACATGAGCGCGCCTTTAGCGATGGAGCGTTCGATAGACAATAAGATGATGGCCCACCCGCATCCGGCGCAATGTCGCGGAAGGCGCCCCCATCCTATTCCTCCCCATCGCAAGATGGGGAGGGTCGAAGAGAGTCACGTGCCTCTCTTCGACGCCGCCGAAGGCGGTGGTGGAGGGGAAATACGCAGGTCGCGCCTATTCCCCTCCACCATGCTTCGCATGGTCCCCCTCCCCACGCTTCGCGCAGGGAGGATTAAGAACATCCCCTACCGGTCACCTTCCGCCAACCCAAAAAGAAAAAGACCGGCCTTCCGCATTGGAAGACCGGCCCGGATATGCAGGAAAATGAAAGAAGATCAGCCCTTGCAGCTAACCGCGTCCTTGCCCGGAAGGGTGGCGGTGATCTGCTTGCCCGAACCCTCGATCTTGTAGCCGGCGCCTTCGAAGGGCTTGCCGGCTTCGGCGGCGGTCAGCTTGGTCGGCGCGCCGTCCTTTTCGGTGCGCAGGTTCGCCGTCTTGTCGTCGCTCATGAAGTCGACGAAGATCAGGCTGTTGTCCTTGCAGCGATATTGATGGCTTTCCTTCACCATCGGCGGCAGTTCGATGGGCGCGGCATTGGCGAGCTTTTCCGCCATGGGATCGGCGGGGCCGCCCACGACTTCGGGTTCGTCATTCTTGTTGCAGGCGGAAAGCAGCGCAAGCGCCGCTACGGAGATCAGGGGGAGATGATATTTCATAGCGGTCCTTCTATGTGCACTAGCCATGCCAAGCGTCAACGCAAAACTGCCGCAAGTCCGCCAGCCAGTGGTGCGACGTCATGACGTTTTCGTGAACGGCGGCCGGAATCGGCGGCCATGGCCCATGCGGGCTTGACCGGGCGGGCGGGGGCCGCCAATGCAGGGACATGGCGCAAGACAGCATGACACAACAGGGCGATCCGTCGCAGATGTCGTTCGAAGATGCGTTGCGCGCGCTCGAATCGATCGTCCGGCGGCTGGAGAGCGGGGATGTGCCGCTCGACGAATCCATCTCGCTCTATTCGCAGGGCGAGGAGCTGCGGAAACGCTGCATGGAACGGCTCCAGGCGGCCGAAGCGCGCATCGCCAAGCTGACGATCGACGCAGGCGGCGCCGTGACCGGCGCGCAACCCTTCGGTTCGGACTGAGCGTGCCGCATGCGGGAGAGGCGGTCATGAGCGGGGGTTCCGCCTCGCCCCC
>NZ_ATDO01000137.1:0-31338 GCF_000445085.1 Sphingobium sp. HDIP04
CGATGTCGACCGCCTGTTCGACCGGCTGCTGGCGGTGCCCGACGATCCGCGCCGCCGCCTTTACGAGGCGATGCGCCATGCCGCCATGGACGGCGGCAAGCGGCTGCGCCCGCTGCTGGTGCAGGCGGCCAGCGACCTGTTCAACATCTCGCGGGATTCGGCGCTGCGGGTCGGCGTCGCGGTCGAATGCATCCATGTCTATTCGCTGGTGCATGACGATCTTCCGGCGATGGACGACGACGACATGCGCCGGGGCAAGCCGACCGTGCACAGGGCGTTCGACGAAGCGACGGCGATCCTGGCGGGCGATTGCCTGCACGACCTGGCGTTCGAGATATTGGCGGACGAGGAAACGCATCCCGACCCCTTCGTCCGGATCGAACTGGTGAAGGCGCTCGCCGTCGCCAGCGGCACCAGCGGCATGGCGGGGGGCCAGATGATGGACCTGGAGGCGGAGAAGGCCAGCTTCGACCTGCCCACCGTCACGCGCCTACAGCAGTTGAAGACCGGCGCGCTGATCGCCGTCTGCGTCGATGCGGCGGCGATCATGGCCCGCATCCCGCCGGAGGGGCGGATGCGCCTGCACGGCTATGCCCGCGACATCGGCCTTGCCTTCCAGATCGCCGACGACCTGCTGGACGTGGAGGGCGACGCCGTTCTCGCCGGCAAGGCGCTGGGCAAGGACGCGGCGGCGGGCAAGGAAACCTTCGTCTCGCTGCTGGGGGTGGAGCGGGCGCGGGAGCAGGCTCGCCTGCTGGTGGAACAGGCCAAGGCGCATCTGCACGGGCACGGGCCGGAGGCGGACCTGCTGCGCGCCATCGCCGACTATATCGTGGAAAGGGATCGCTAGGGGCATGAGCAAGCAGAGGGTGGGGGTCTATCCCGGCACATTCGATCCGATCACCTTGGGTCATATGGACATCATCCGGCGCGGCGCGAAGCTGGTCGACAAGCTGGTGATCGGCGTCACCACCAACATCTCCAAATCCCCGATGTTCTCCGATGAGGAGCGGCTGGACATGGTCCGCCGCGAATGCGCGGGCATCGACACGGAAATCGTCGTCACCGGCTTCAACTCGCTGCTGATGGACTTCGCCGAATCGCAGGGGGCCAGCGTCATCATCCGGGGCCTGCGCGCCGTCGCGGACTTCGAATATGAATATCAGATGGCGGGGATGAACCAGCAGATCAACGGCCGGGTGGAAACCGTCTTCCTGATGGCGGACGTGTCGCTGCAGCCCATCGCATCCCGCCTGGTCAAGGAAATCGCGCTCTATGGCGGGCCGATCCACAAATTCGTCAGCCCCGCCGTGCGCGAGGAGGTGGAGGCGCGGGTGGCCGCCATCGGCCTGAAAGGGCAGGGCTGAAGGCTCCACTCAGCCTTCGTTCAGTTGCCAATCGCGAAGAGGGCGCTATCAGGGGCAACTTCGCATCTGGGCAAAATTTGAGGAAAGCAGCATTCATGCGGTTCACGTCGGCGCTCAAGACCGTGGCGATCGGTTTCGCCCTCTATGCATCGAGCGGCGCGGCCCTGGCCCAGGGCGGCGGCGGCCGCAATGCCGAGGAGATGAAGAAGGAGGAGGCGGCCGTGCGCGCGGAGCAGACCGCCAAGCAGCTCGGCCTCGACCCCGCATCCAGGCTGCCGGCGGCCACGGTGCCGGTCGATCCCCAGAATGTCTGGGATCTCGACCTGTCGAGCGGGGGCCGCGTGCGCATCCAGTTGCGCCCCGACATCGCGCCCGGCCATGTCGAGCGGATCAAGGAGCTGACGCGGCAGGGCTTCTACAACGGCCTCAAGTTCCACCGCGTCATCCCCGGCTTCATGGCGCAGGGCGGCGATCCCAAGGGCGACGGAACCGGCGGTTCGACGCTGCCGGACCTGAAGGCGGAGTTCAATCCGATGCCGCATCTGCGCGGCACCGTCTCCATGGCCCGCGCCCAGAGCGAGGACAGCGCGAACAGCCAGTTCTTCATCGTCTTCCTGCCGCGCATGCAGCTCGACAAGAAATATACGGTGTTCGGCCGCGTGATCGAGGGCATGCAATATGTCGACGCGATCCATGAGGGCGAACCGCCGGCCGATCCGACGATCATCCTCCAGGCATCGATCGAAAGCGACGGCAAGCCGCCGGTGACGGCGCTCCCGACGCCGCCCGCTCAGCCGACCCCGTCGATCGCCGCGCCGCCGCCTGCGAAGCAGCCTGTGCCCGCAAGGAAGCCGGCCACGCTGAAGAAGAAATAGTAAGGCCGGGTGAATGCGTGCTCCTGCGAAGGCAGGAGTCCAGTCCCGCCGTCTGAACTGAGTTCCTGTCTTCCCAGGAGAACTTGATATGCTGTTCTAGGGTGTGTGGGGATTCAGCCCATGGCGGGCTGCAAATAGCGGCTTTCTCCGCTTCCTGTGCTCACGTACTGAGGTACGCTCCGTCGAAACGAGTCACGCGCCTCGTTTCGAGGTTCTCGAATTCCACTATTTTCGCCGCGCCCTGAACTGAATCCCCACACACCCTAGAGCATTCGACCATGCGCGTAGACCTGTTCGATTTCGACCTTCCGCCCGAAAGCATCGCGCTTCGCCCCGCTTCCCCGCGCCATTCGGCCCGGCTTCTGCTGGCGGCGGGCGACGCGCCGTTCCAGGACCGGATCGTGCGCGACCTGCCCGGCCTGCTGCGCCCCGGCGACGTTCTGGTGTTCAACGACACCAAAGTCATCCCGGCCCAATTGGAAGGCATGCGCGGCCAGGCGAAGATCGGCGCGACGCTGCACAAGCGGCTCGGCCTGCGCCAGTGGCAGGCCTTCCTCCGCAACGCCAAGCGGGTGCGGGACGGTGACCGGATCGATTTCGGCAATGGCGTCACCGCCGTGGCCGGCCCACGCGACGAGGAGGGCGGCGTCATGCTCCGCTTCGAGGGCGAGGAGCCGGTCGAACTGTTGCTGGAACGGGCGGGCCGGATGCCGCTGCCCCCCTATATCGCCAGCAAGCGCCCGACCGACGAGCGCGACCGCAGCGACTACCAGACCATGTTCGCGCGGGAGGACGGCGCCGTCGCCGCGCCCACGGCGGCGCTGCACTTCACGCCCGAATTGATGACCGCGATAGAAAAAGCCGGCATCGGAACGGAAACGCTGACCCTGCACGTCGGCGCCGGCACCTTCCTGCCGGTCAAGGCGGAGGATACGGACGATCACCATATGCATGCCGAATGGGGGCGGATCGACCAGGCGACGGCAGGCCGCCTCAATGCGGCACGGGCGGCGGGAGGCCGGCTGATCGCGGTCGGCACCACCAGCCTGCGCCTGCTGGAAAGCGCGACGGGGGAAGACGGCATCATCCGCCCCTTCGAGGACGAGACGCGGATCTTCATCACGCCCGGCTACCGTTTCCGCGCGATCGACGGGCTGATGACCAATTTCCACCTGCCCAAATCGACCTTGTTCATGCTGGTAAGCGCCCTGATGGGCACGGAAAAAATGCAGTCGGTCTACCGGCACGCCATTGATGGCGGCTATCGCTTCTACAGCTATGGCGACTCCAGCCTGCTGTTGCCGAATCCCTAGAAGGATTCGTGCTGGCGGGCAGGGCTTCCCGCCATGCAGGGCGGTCTCAGGCATGAAAGTCGCACTGGCGCGCCGCCCGGTCTGGCGTTAAGTCTTTCCTTGATGACGATTGACCCGTTGGTGCTGTTGCAGGCTTATGCGATCGGCGTGTTTCCCATGTCCGACGACCGCGAGGCGGACGAGGTGTACTGGATCGAGCCGAAGCGGCGGGCAATCATGCCGCTCCATGGCTTCCACATCTCTCATTCGCTGGCCAAGACGATAAGGCGGGAGCGGTTTCGGGTGACCGCCAATCGCGATTTTGCCGGCATCGTCCGCCTGTGCGCGGAGGCCGCGCCGGACCGGCCTTCCACCTGGATCAACCATCCGATCGAGCGGGCCTATCGCCACCTGCATGAAATAGGTTTCGCCCACTCCGTCGAAATATGGGAGGGGGAGGAGCTGGTCGGCGGCCTCTACGGCGTGGCGCTGGGCCGGGCCTTTTTCGGGGAAAGCATGGTGTCCCGGCGCACCGATGCGTCGAAGGTGGCGCTGGCCTGGCTGACCGCCCGGATGCGTTTCGGCGGCTTCACCCTGCTCGATTGCCAGTTCATGACCGATCATCTGCGGTCATTGGGCGCGATCGAGATCAGCCAGCGCGACTATCTTCAATCATTGGCGGGCGCGTTGGACGGCGTGGCGCTGGGGGCCGGGCGGGGCGTGCTGGCGGCCGGTTCCGGGGTCTGGGCGGAACTGGCGTTCTCTCCGCTCGCCGGGGACGCATTGGCCCGCGCCCCGTCCGACGCTTCGCCCTTGTCGCCCAGCTTCACCGTGTCCGGGCCGGTTTCGGGCCAGGACATCGTGCAGCTTCTGACCCAGACGTCATAGACCGGGTGCTGCACGACATTGCGGTCCGGCCGTTCGCGGAACAGCCAGCCGGAAAAATTGCGCCGCCATTTATTGTCGGCGGTGCTGCGCACGTCCAGTTGCACGAAGGCGCCGGTTTCCTGCACATTTTCCCAGGGCGCCGTGGTTTCGCAGGCCTGCAGCCGAACGATGGCGTCGCCCACGCGCAGCGCTTCGCCGGGTTTCATCGTCAGGTCGGTGGTGATGCCGTTGCGCTTGTTGAGCAGGCCGATCACCGCCACGCGCTCGTTCATCGGCGTGCCCGTAAGGGGGGATTCATCGCCATTGCGGATCTTCTGCCCCTCTATGCGGACGGGGCCGCCCTGGTTCTGCGTCGGCAGGTCGTCGCCGCCGCAACCGGCCAGGACCAGCGCGCAGCCGAGGATCGGCAGGAAACGTCCCGCCGGGCGCCGCGTCATGATGCGTCGGGGCTCCACGCCTCATAATCGCCGGTCGCCTTCTGGCGCAGGCCACCCTTTTCCAGCGCGCCCGTGGGGCGATAGGCCTGGGCCGTGCCGGTGGCGTTGGGGGTGAAGTCCTTTTCCCAGATGCGGGGCGGCGGCAGGAAGCTCTCCGGCGCGCCCTCTATCGAATGGTGCAGCCAGCCATGCCATTCGGCGGGCACGCGGCTGGCGTCGTTGGCGCCATTGTAGATGACCCAGCGGCGGGTCAGGCCATTGGGGTCGGTGCCGCCCTCATAATAGACATTGCCCTGATGATCCTCGCCCACCTTCGTGCCCTTGCGGGAGGTATGGAGCGAGGTGCCGATGGTCGCGCCATCCCACCAGGTGAAGATCTTGCCAAGGATTCCCATGGGCGAAGCGCTTAGCCGTTGCGCCCGGCGCTTGGCAAGGCGGTTCTGGTCAGCCGGGGCAGAAATTGAGGGGGCTTGCGGGCGCAGAGGCGGTGCAGTCGCCCCATTGCACATGGTCGCCCTCCCCGATGCCCAGTTCCGCCGCCCGGCCGCCGCGCAGTTCGAGGACGGCGGCCACCGGAATGCCGGCGGAGACGGGCTCGCGGGAATAGGGTGCGGCATTGGCCTTGAGGAAAGCGATGCTGCCGTCGGTGTGGATGAACAGCATGTCGAGCGGGATCAGCGTGTTCTTCATCCAGAAGCTGGCGGTGCGCGGCGGGTCCATCGGGAACAGCATGCCGCCCTCGGGGGCGAGCGACTTGCGGAACATCAGGCCCTGCTCCTGCTGCCTTTCGGTCAAGGCGACCTCCACGGTGAAGCGGTGGGTGGCTTTGGCGGTGCGGATGGTGAGGGGGAGGGTGGTTTGTTGAGCGGTGGCGGTGGGGTCGGTGGTGTTTTCGGCTTTGGGAGCGGAAGGGGAGCAGGCCGCGAGAAGGGTTGCTAGGATGAGGGGGAGGGGTTTCATGATTATGGCCTATCGCAGCTTCACGATTAAAAACAGCGCGTAAAACAGCGTGCTCCTGCGAAGGCAGGAGCCCAGTCCGCCCTCACCGTCTTTATGCAACCTCCGAACTGGGCTCCTGCCTTCGCAGGAGCACGCCGCGCCTTTTGGCCCGGCTCCTGCCCTTCATCCCTCCGCTTCCGGCATTTCCCCCGGCGCGGCGTCAGTCCAGCGGCGGGCGGTGGCGTAATCATGGCCGGCGCGCAGGAAGGCGGCGATCCATTTCTCGCGCTGCTTCGGGTCTGGCCGTTCCAGCGCATAGGGGCCGATGCGCTTGCGTCGGGCGAAGCGGTCGGCGGAGGACCAGCTGTCCCTTTCCGTCTGGGCTTGGGCTTCCTCCCGGTCGGCCTCCGCTATGCCGTCGGCGCGCAGGGTTTCCGCGACCCGGCGGGCGCCATAGCCGCGGCGGCTGAGCGCGCCGCTTTTCATCACCGCATAGCCGGCATCGTCGACATAGCGCAGTTCGCTCAGGCGATCGACCAGCGCCTGCGGATCGGCTGGGCCTTCGCCGCCCCAGCCGCGTTCCTTCACCTTGCGGTTCAGATAAGCGAGCAATTTGGCGCGGCTGGTGGCGAAACGGCCGACATAGCGCAGCGCCAGTTCGCGCAGCGCCTCTTCGTCGAGCGGGGGAGGAAGGCGTTTATCGGCCATGGCAATGCTTCATGCGGCAAGCGCCTTGATTATGCCACAGTCGGGCCGGAATTTTACCGCCCCTTCCGGGTTAAAAGCTCAGGCTGGAATGCAACTATCCGGTGCAATGCGGCTTGAAAGCTGTTAGCGGCGCGCCGGAATAGGACAAATATGACATTGGTAACGCCAATATGGGTTCGCAAAGCATGATGGCACCGACGCCGACCACCGACGATCTGCCCCGCCGTTTCTCGGATTTCGAGACGCTGGGCGAAGCGCTGGACTATGCCGCGACCGGACGGCGCGGCCTCAACTTCCACGATGCGCGGGGAAATCTGGCGCGCGCCTATCCCTTTTCGGAATTGCGCGCCGACGCCATCGCCTGCGCGCACCGGCTGATCGCCCATGGGGTGAAGCCCGAAGACCGCGTGGCGCTGGTGGCGGAAACGGGGGCCGATTTCGCGCAATTGTTCTTCGGCATCGTCTATGCGGGCGGCTGGCCGGTGCCGCTGCCGCTGCCGACCAGCTTCGGCGGCAAGGAAAGCTATATCGACCAGTTGAACGTCCAATTGTCGAGCTGCGACCCGATGCTGTTCCTCTTCCCCAGGGAATTGGAGGAGATGGCGGGGGAATCCGGCCGCCAGAAAGCGGTCGAGAGCATCGCTTTCGAGGATTTCATCGCGCGGGAGGCCGTGCCCTGCGACCTGCCGCAGGCGCAGCCGCACGAAATCGCCTATCTGCAATATTCGAGCGGTTCGACCCGCTTCCCCCATGGCGTCGCGGTGACGCACCATGCGCTGCTCAGCAACCTGGCCGCGCACAGCCATGGCATGAAGGTGCAGGACAGCGACCGCTGCATAAGCTGGCTGCCCTGGTATCATGACATGGGCCTGGTCGGCTGCTTCCTGTCGGTCGTCGCCAACCAGGTGTCGACCGACTATATGAAGACCGAGGATTTCGCCCGCCGTCCGCTGGCGTGGCTGGACCTGATCAGCCGGAACGAAGGCACGTCGATCAGCTATTCGCCGACCTTCGGCTACGATATCTGCGCCCGCCGCATGTCCAGCCAGACCAAGGCGGCCGACCGTTTCGACCTGTCCCGCTGGCGGCTGGCGGGCAATGGCGCGGACATGATCCGCCCGGACGTGATGCAGAGCTTCGTCGATGCGTTCGGCGACGCCGGGTTCAGCCCCAGGGCGTTCCTGCCCAGCTATGGCCTGGCCGAAGCGACGCTGGCCGTCACCATCATGCCGCCGGGCGAGGGCATCATCGTCGAACTGGTCGAGGAAACCGACCTGTCCGGCGGCGACGCGACCGAGGGGCGGCCGCAGCGTTTCCGCTCCATCGTCAATTGCGGCAAGCCCGCCCGCGACATGATCGTGGAAATCCGCGACGAGGACGGCGCGAAGCTGAACGAGCGCCAGATCGGCAAGGTGTGGACCACCGGACCGTCGCTGATGGTCGGCTATTTCCGCGATCAGGAGGCGACCGACGCCTGCATGGTCGACGGCTGGCTGGACACGGGCGACATGGGCTATCTCAGCGACGGCTATCTCTACATCGTCGGCCGCGCCAAGGACATGATCATCATCAACGGCAAGAATCACTGGCCGCAGGACATCGAATGGGCGGTGGAGCAGTTGCCCGGCTTCAAGCAGGGCGACATCGCCGCCTTCGCCATCACCACGCCGGGCGGCGAGGAAGCGCCCGCCGTGCTGGTGCATTGCCGCACCTCCGACAATGACGAGCGCACCCGGCTGCGCGACCAGATCCGGGAGAGGGTGCGGGCGATCACCGGCATGAACTGCGTCGTCGAACTGGTGCCGCCGCGCACCCTGCCGCGCACCAGTTCGGGCAAATTGAGCCGCTCCAAGGCGCGCAACCTCTATCTGACCGGCGAAATCCGTCCCTACGACATCGCCGCCTGAACCCCGGCGTAGCGCATTGCCCTCCCCGGCGCCGCGCTTTTTTACCTGCTTTCATTCCGCCGTTACGGATTGATAACCGCTTCCTGTTAATCCGGGCGGGTGAAACGCGGGCACGGGCCATCTTCTGAACCGGCTTCTCGGGAGCGAATATCGCTTCCGGCGATGATGGGCCTTGCCGTCGTGCCGGGCGACGCGGCCGAACGGGTGCTGGCCGCCCAATTGCGCTCGGCCGATCATGTCGCGCTGCTGCGGCAGGCGATGAACCTCTTTGGCCTGCTGTTCCTCTGGCAGGTCTTCGGTCACTACGGCTCTGCGCCGGGACTGATGCTGTGGAGCGCCGCGCTGCTTCTCTCCATGGCCGTCGGCGGCATCTTGCGCCGCAGGCGGAACGGCGCGGCGGTCAGCGCCGCCGATCTTCGCGTCCATGGCTTTACCGGCCTGCTCCACGGCCTCATCTGGGCAGCGTGCATGATGTCGCTTTCCGCGGGGCATGGCGCGGCGCAGTCGGTGGCGCATTGGACGCTGATCAGTTGCATCATGGTCTGCGGCGCGATCAGCTATGCCCCCACTCCGCTGGCGGCGACCGGCTTCCTGCTGCCCTGTATCGTCGGGCTTGGCGCCCTGTTCGATCCGCGCGACCAGGCGCCGCTGCTCGCCCTGGCCACCAGCTATGCGCTGTCGCTGCTGGTCGGCTGCTTCCTCTATGCGCGGACCTTCGCCCGGCAGCACAGCGCCAGCGTGCAACTGGAGGAGAAAAGCGAGGTCGTCAGCCTGCTGCTGCGCGAATATGAGCATGGCGCGTCGGACTGGCTGTGGCAGACCGATCCTGCGCGGCGGTTGAGCGGCGTGTCGCCGCGCCTGGCGGAAATGCTGGGCCGCGCGCCGGCCGAGGCGGAAGGCGTGCTGCTGGTCGAACTGCTGGCTGGAAACGCCTGGGAAAGCGGACTGTTTCCGACCGAACTGCATGAACTGGCGGATCATCTGAAGCGGCGGGAGAGTTTCAGCAACATCGTCCTGCCCGTCGAACTGGATGGAAAAGTGCGCTGGTGGGAACTGTCGGCATCGCCCCGCTATGATGACGGCGGCGCCTTTCTCGGCTTTCGCGGCGTCGGTTCCGATATTACCGAGCAGCGGGAATCGGCGGAGCGGATCGCCCAGCTTGCGCGGTTCGACCCGTTGACCGGTCTGCCCAACCGCACCCATCTGCGCGACGTGCTGGATCAGGCGATGGGCGGCGGGATGGCGGGCGCGGCGCGGGCGGGCGGCTGCGCCTTCCTGATGATCGACCTCGATCGGTTCAAGGCGGTGAACGACACGCTGGGGCACCAGATCGGCGACAAGCTGCTAACCCAGGTGGCGCGGCGGTTGCGGCACATCTGTTCCGGCGCCGAATTTTGCGGGCGCATCGGCGGAGACGAATTTGCCGTCGTCATCCCGCAATTGGGCGAGACCCACGGCGTCGACAAGCTGGCGGCCAGGATCATCAACGGCCTTTCCGCCCCCTATCAGGTGGAAGAACATACGCTCTATGTCGGCGCATCGGTGGGATCGGCGGTGTCGCCGCAGGACGGCCGCGAATCGGAGGCGCTGATAAGGAGCGCCGACCTTGCCCTCTATCGCGCGAAAGGCGACGGCGGCGGCGTGCATTGCGCCTATGAACCGCAACTGCATGTCCAGGCGGAGGAGCGGCGCCAACTGGAACTGGCGCTGCGCGACGCGCTGGAGAAGAAGCAGTTGCACGTGCTGTTCCAGCCGGTGGTGGAGGCGCAGGCCGGCGCCGTCGTCGGGTTCGAAGCGCTGGTGCGCTGGACCCACCCGGACATGGGGCCGATCTCGCCGGCCAAATTCATTCCGGTCGCGGAAGAGGCCCGGCTGATCGGGCCGATCGGGGAATGGGTGCTGCGCACCGCCTGCAAGGAAGCGGCATGCTGGCCGGAGGACGTGCGGATCGCGGTCAATGTCTCGGCCGAGCAGCTTGCTCATCCGAGCTTCGTCGGCGCGGTCGTATCCGCTCTCGCGCAAAGCGGGCTGGAGGCGCGGCGGCTGGAACTGGAAGTCACCGAAAGCGTGTTCGTCAACGCCGATACCGGGGCGCTCAAGATACTCGACCAGTTGCGCGGCCTGGGCGTTCGGCTGTCGCTCGACGATTTCGGCACGGGCTATTCCTCGCTCGGCTATCTCAGCCGAACGCGTTTCGACACGATCAAGATCGACCGCAGCTTCGTCGTGGGCGCGTCGAACAACAAGGCGGAGAGCCTGGCGATCATCCGCGCGGTGGTCACGCTGGCCGACAGCCTGGGCATGGCGACCACGGCGGAGGGTGTCGAAACGGAGGCGGAACTGGCGATGGTCCGGGGCCTGGGCTGCCGCAAGGTCCAGGGCTTCTATTTCGGACGGCCCATGCCGGCGGCCGATGCGGCGGCGCTCTTTCCGGCGCATCAGGCGCGGGCACGGGCTTAGATACGCGAATAGCCAGGCCGACTTTCGACCCTTCGTGAAGCGCGCCGTGCTCCTGCGCAGGCAGGAGCCCAGTCCCGCTCTCGACCTCTCATCGCACCGCCTGAACCGGGCTCATTCGAACGCCTGCGCAGGAGCAAGCTGCGCCGATGGCGGCAATCGGTCGATTCCAGCCGGACTCGCGGCCACCTACCGCTTCTGAACCTGTCGTTCGATCGTCGTCCAAAGCCCGGTAAAAGCCTGCGCCGATGGAGAAGAGGCCGCGAACGCGCCCAGCGGCTTGCGGCGGACAGCCATTTGCTCGACCGCGCTGGCCATGGGGATGGCCGGCCAGCCGGGCTGCGCGTCCAGCGCGGCGCGGTGCAGGGCGCGGCGGCGGTCGACCATGGAATAGACCGGCATGATCGGCGGATGGCTGCCGCCGCGCTGCACCAGATAGCGGGCGACCTCCCCCATGGCCCGCTGGGCGAGGGGGGATGGGATGACGGGAATCACGATCATGTCCGCGGCGCGCAGCACCTGCTCGCTGGTCTCGGTCAGGCCGGGCGGACAATCCAGGATGATGCGGTCATAATCCTTGCCCAGGCTCTCGATCAGCCTCGCGAGGCGCTTCTTCTTGTCCATCTCGCGGAACAGATGGTCCAGGCTGCGCAGCGAGGTGTCGGCGGCGATCAGGTCCAGGCCCGGCACGGTGGAGGGCTGGATCAGCTTGCGGACCTCCACATCCTTGCTGAAGATCGCCTGCGCTGCGTCCCTGCTCTCGCTGTCGGTAGAGATCAGCCAGCTTGCCGCCGCCTGCGGATCGAGATCCCACAGCAGCGTCCGGCGTTTCGATATGCTGGCGGACGCCCAGGCGAGGTTGATCGCGAAGGTCGTCTTGCCAACCCCGCCTTTAAGGCTGTAGACGGCGATGGTCGCCAATGCCGGTTCCTTTGCCATAGGCGGAGGCTATATTGCTGCACCGCCAAAGCAAGAGCTGAATCACAGCATTGTTACGCTCCTGTGACAGGGGGTGCGGATCGCGCCGCGTGTGCGAAAAAGCCCGCCCCCAGCCTGGCTGGAGACGGGCTTCCAATCCGTTCGAACGGCGTCAGGCGGCCGCCCGGCGTTCCTTCAACTCCTCGTTCAGCATTTCCGCGAGCAGGAAAGCCAGTTCCAGGCTCTGCGCCGCGTTGAGGCGCGGGTCGCAATGGGTGTGGTAGCGGTCGGCCAGCCCTTCGTCGGTGATTGCCACCGCGCCGCCGGTGCATTCCGTCACATTCTGCCCGGTCATTTCGGCATGGATGCCGCCGCCGAAGCTGCCCTCCGCCCGATGCACGGCGAAGAAGCCGCGCACCTCGGCCAGGATGCGGTCGAACGGACGGGTCTTGTAGCCGTTCGCCGCCTTGATGACGTTGCCGTGCATCGGGTCGCAGGACCAGACCACCGGATGGCCTTCGCGCATGACGGCGCGGACCAGCTTGGGCAAGCCCGCCTCGATCTTGTCATGGCCGTAGCGGGTGATGAGCGTGATGCGCCCGGCCTCCCGCGAGGGGTTCAATATGTCGAGCAGGCGGATCAGCGCGTCCGGCTCCAGCGAGGGGCCGCATTTCATGCCGATCGGATTGCCGATGCCGCGCAGATATTCGACATGGGCCGACCCTTCGAACCGGGTGCGGTCGCCGATCCACAGCATATGGGCGGACGTGTCGTACCAGTCGCCGGTCAGCGAATCCTGCCGGGTCAGCGCCTGCTCATAGGGCAGCAGCAGCGCCTCATGGCTGGTGTAGAAGCTGGTGCCGCCAAGCTGCGGCACGGTTTCCGGCGACAGGCCGCAGGCGCGCATGAAGTCGAGCGCCTGGCCGATCTGGTCGGCCATCGCCTCGAACTTCGCCGCCCAGGGGCTGCGGCCCATGAAATCCAGCATCCAGCCATGCACCCGGTCCAGGCTGGCATAGCCGCCGGTCGAAAAGGCGCGCACCAGGTTCAGCGTCGCCGCCGACTGGTTATAGGCGCGGATCATGCGGCTTGCGTCGGGTTCGCGGGCCTCCGCCGTGAAGGCGATGTCGTTGACATTGTCGCCGCGATAGCTGGGCAGTTCCACGCCGCCGATGGTTTCCGTGTCGGCGGAACGGGGCTTGGCGAACTGGCCCGCCATGCGGCCGACCTTCACGATCGGCAGCTTCGACGCGAAGGTCAGCACCACCGCCATCTGCAGCAGCACGCGGAACGTGTCGCGGATATTGTTCGGGTGGAACTCCGCGAAGCTTTCGGCGCAGTCGCCGCCCTGCAGCAGGAAGGACTCCCCGGCCACGACTTTGGCCAGTTCGCCCTTCAGGCTGCGCGCCTCGCCGGCAAAGACGAGCGGGGGAAACTGGCTGAGCTGCGCCTCCACGGCGCCGAGCGCCTGGGCATCCCGATAGACGGGCATCTGAATGCCCTTATGCTCCCGCCAGCTTTCCGGCGTCCACTTCGCCGCCACTTTGAGTCTCCCAAAGATCATAAAATAGGGGCCGCACCTACGCGCAACCAGTGGCTAACGCAAGTTTATAGCGGCAGGGGCGCTCGCGGGTTTCGATGGTTGCGCGGCCAGGACGGCCCGCGTCATTTTTC
This sequence comes from Sphingobium sp. HDIP04, assembly GCF_000445085.1. Lineage (NCBI taxonomy): Bacteria > Pseudomonadati > Pseudomonadota > Alphaproteobacteria > Sphingomonadales > Sphingobiaceae > Sphingobium > Sphingobium sp. HDIP04. The sequence continues at coordinate 13,463 of NZ_ATDO01000137.1, forward strand.
GCAGGGATATTGTTCGTTCAGCGCCACGCTGACCAGGACGGATGCGGGCGCCTGCCGCTGGTCGGGATAGCGGGTGAGATAGGCGAGGACGATGCGCTTCACCTCCTCCGCATTCAGTTGCGCGGGCCAGCAATTGGGCTTGGCGCGGCCGATGAAGACGTCCTTCTTGATGCCGTCCACCGCGCCGACGATGTAAGCGGTGCAGGCTAGCCCATATTCGGGCGCCTTGTTCCGGCACTTTGCAAGCAGGGTCGTGCCCGTTTCGAACATGTAATTTTGAGCAGGTGCAGCAATGGGGATTGCCGCCATTCCACTGACCGCGATGAAGGCCGCCGTTGCGTATCTTAGCATGTGCAGAATCTGCCCGTTTTGGAGTGATCTGTCCAAACGAACGGACCTGCCCCGCGCACATCCTGCCTCAGATGGCGCCGCTTTGCCAGCGGACGAAAGGATAAGGCCCGCTGCCAGAAATCGCCCAGGCGGCGTGGACAATCCGGAATGTATTAAATCCTCCCTACGCGCAGCGTGGGGAGGGGGACCGCGCGAAGCGTGGTGGAGGGGAAGATTCGGAGGTCGAGCCCCTTTCCCTCCACCAGCCTTCGGCCGGTCCCCCTCCCCATCTCCCGATGGGGAGGATTAGGAAAGTCCGCCAACCACCCGCACACAGGTAAAAATCAAGCCAGCGCCAACCGCCAGTCCCAGCGCAGCGGATCGCCGTCCATCACCTCCACCCCGCGCGCGATCAGGGCGTCGCGTATCTCGTCAGACAGCGCGAAGTCCTTTTCGGCGCGGGCGGCCTGGCGGCGGTCGAGTTCGGCTTCGATCTCTTCCGGCGCGATCTGCGCGTCCCTGGGCTGGATGCGCAGATCTGCGCGGCCGATGGTCAGCAGGTTGAGGCCCAGCGCCTGATCGAACGCCGCGAGCAGGCAGAGCTTTTCGTCCACCGGCACCTTCTTCATGCCGATGGTTTCTTCCAGCAGGGGAAGCGCGCGGGGCGTCATCAGGTCATCGCTGATCGCCGCGTCGAACTGTTCGAGCAAGGGCGCGAGTTTGGGGTGCAGGTTGGCGCGCAGCCAGTCGAGGCGCGGCGATTGCCATGTCACGCCCTCGGCCCGCGCCTTCAGATTCTCCACGCCCATGACCAGGCGTTTCAGCCGGGTGAGCGCGGCGCTGACGCTCTCCGTGCTGAATTCCAGTTCGCTGCGATAATGGGCGCCCAGGCACAGCAGGCGATAGGCGAGCGGATGCACGCCCGCGTCGATCAGCGAGAAGAGGGTGGTGAAGCCGCCCTTCGACTTGCTCATCTTTCCCTGACGGTCGACGAGGAAATTATTGTGCATCCACCATCGGGCGCCGGTAAAGCCTGCCGTCGCCGCGTCCGCTTCGCCGCAGCAGCCATGAAATGCCTGGTTCTGCGCGATCTCATTGGGATGGTGGATTTCGCGATGGTCGATGCCGCCGGTGTGGATGTCGAACGGATGGCCCAGCCGCGCCTCGCTCATCACCGAACATTCCAGATGCCAGCCCGGCGCGCCCTTGCCCCAGGGGGAGTCCCACTCCATCTGCCGCTGCTCGCCCGGCGGGGACTTGCGCCATATCGCGAAATCGCTGGGGTTGCGCTTGCCCGCGACCGGATCGATGCGCGCATGGGCGGCGTCGTCGCGGCCCCCCGCAAGCGCGCCATAATCAGGCACGCTGCTGCTGTCGAAATAAAGGCCGCTTTCCAGTTCGTAGCAATGGGCGGGCGCGATCTTCTCCGCAAAGGCGATCATCTGCGGCACATAGTCGGTGGCGACCGTCCATTCGCTGGGCGGGATGATGTTGAGGTCGGCGATGTTGCGCTTGAAGGCGTCGGTATAATGGGCTGCTATGTCCCAGATGCTCTTCGCCTGGGCGCGGGCGGCGGCCTCCATCTTGTCGTCCCCGGCGTCGGCGTCGCTGGTCAGGTGGCCGACATCGGTGATGTTGATGATGTGGGTGACGTCCAGCCCCTTCCACAGCAAGGTGCGGCGCAGCGTGTCGGTGAAGACATAGGCGCGCAGATTGCCGAGATGGGCGTAATTATAGACGGTGGGCCCGCAGCTATAGACGCGGGCATGGTTCGGCTGGATCGGCGCGAAGGGCTCGACCGCGCGCGTCAGGCTGTTGAACAGCCGCAGGGGCGCGTCGGCATGCTGCTGCGCGGGGGTGAACTGGTCGCTCATGGGCGCAGCCATGCGGCGGTTCGGCCGGGGCGTCAACAGCCCTCGATATTTGTAACAAATTGTTGCTAATGGCCCCATCCCTTGCATTGGCGCGTTGGTCCACCAATATTGCCTGTGCGGGCCGGGCCCCTCTGGCGGTTGAATGCATGCGACATGCTCCAGCCGCGATGTCGGACCGCATCGAGTGTGCTCGGTGCAGGTTCGTGAGCGTTCGTCCCCCTTTGACCTCACGAAGACCGCGCCGGGCCACTCGATCCGTAACTTGCTTGTTTTGGATGGAGTTATAACGCCGTGAACAATCCCGTTCGTATGCCGGGCTATGGTGCGAGCCAGACGGCGCAGACCGATGCCGGGCTGCGCGCGCACATGCTGGGCGTTTTCCGCAATATGGGCATCGGCCTGGTCATCACCGGGCTGGTCGCCGCCTTCATCGGCAATACGCCGGTTCTGGCCGCCGCGATCTTCGGCACGCCGCTGAAGTGGGTGGCGATCTTCGCGCCCCTGGCCTTCGTCTTCTTCTTCAGCTTCCGCATCGAAAGGATGACGACGGCGGGCGCGCGCATGGCCTTCTACGCCTTTTCGGCGGTGATGGGCGTGTCGCTGGCCAGCATCTTCCTCGTCTTCACCGGCGGGTCGATCGCCCAGGCCTTCTTCTCCGCCGCCGTGATGTTCCTGGCGATGGCGCTGTGGGGCTATACCACCGGGCGCGACCTGTCGAAATTCGGGTCGTTCCTGATCATGGGCCTGATCGGCATCCTGGTCGCCAGCCTGATCAACATCTTCATCGGCTCGTCCGCCATGCAGATGGTGATCTCGATCATCGGCGTGGTGGTCTTCACCGGCCTTACCGCCTGGGACGTGCAGCGCATCAAGTCGGAATATTTCGCCTATGCCGGCCATGAAGTCGCGCAGAAGATGCAGGTTATGGGCGCGCTGTCCCTGTACCTGAACTTCGTCAACCTGTTCCAGATGCTGCTCAGCCTGACCGGCGAGCGGGAGTAATCCCGGTGCGCGATCAGGCCGCTGTGTCGGCCATGCTCTGCCCGGTCTGTCATGTGGGCCTCTCCATGACGGACCGGCAGGGGGTGGAGATCGACTATTGCCCGCAATGCCGGGGCGTCTGGCTGGACCGGGGCGAGCTGGACAAGATCATCGAACGGTCGGCGGGCGGCGTTCCGCCTCCCCAGCCAAGCTATCGCCCGGACCGCGACGACGGGCGATATTATCGGCAGAAGCGAAAAAAGAGCTTTTTGGAAGAACTGTTCGACTGACGGAAAGCGGCCCGATTGCGGGCCGCTTTTTTTGTCGACCAATTCTGGCTTAGATTTCCGGAACGGCTATAAGAATCTCGGATTTCTGAGAGAGTTGCATGTCGGACAAGAATCTTGCGGTTGTTACCCCGGTGATATTGGCCGGAGGATCGGGGACGCGGTTGTGGCCGCTGTCGCGCAAATCCTATCCCAAGCAGTTCGTGCCGCTGCTGGGCGAGCAGACGCTGTTCCGCTCCGTCGTGGCGCGCTTGTCGGGCGAGGGAAAGGGTTTCGCCTTCGCCCGGCCGGTCGTGCTGACCAACGCGACCTTCCGCTTCATCGTTGCTGAACAATTGGCGCAGGAAGACACCGACCCGCGAGCGATCATCATCGAGCCTTCGGTGCGCAACACCGCGCCCGCCATATTGGCGGCGGCGCTGCATCTGGCGGCGGGCGATCCGGAAGCGGTGATGCTGGTCGCGCCCTCCGATCATGTGGTGCCCGATGCGGAGGCCTTTCGCGCGGCGGTGAGCCAGGGTCTGGCGGCGGCGCGCTCGGGCGATCTGGTGACCTTCGGCATCCAGCCGACGCGGCCGGAGACGGGCTATGGCTATCTGCAGGTCGTCGCCCGGCCGGATGGGTCGGGACAGCCGATCAAGCTGGCCCGTTTCGTGGAGAAGCCGAATGCGGCGCGGGCGCAGGAGATGCTGGCGAGCGGCGATCACCTCTGGAATGCGGGGATTTTCCTGTTCGCGGCGAAGGATCTGATCGCCGCCTTCGAGGCGCTTGCGCCCGACGTGCTGGCGGCGGTGCGGCCTGCCGTGGATGCCGCCGAGGGCGATCTGGGCTTCCTGCGGCTGTCGGCGGAGGCCTGGGACGCCGCGCCCGACATCTCCATCGACTATGCGATCATGGAACGGGCGGGCAATCTGTCGGTCGTCCCCTATGATTCCGGCTGGTCTGACCTTGGCGGCTGGGACGCGGTGTGGAGCCATGCCGGGCCGGACGCGGCGGGCGTGACGGTGGGCGGCGGGGCGACGGCCATCGATTGCAGCGATACGCTGCTGCGCTCCGACAGCGACGGGATGGAACTGGTCGGCATCGGCCTCAGCAACATCATCGCGGTGGCGATGAACGATGCGGTGCTGATCGCGGACAAGTCGCGGGCGCAGGACGTGAAGCTGGCGGTCGAGGCGCTCAAGGAAAAGGGCGCGGTGCAGGCGGAGAGCTTCCCCAAGGATCACCGGCCCTGGGGCTGGGTGGAAGGCTTGCTTGCCGGTGAGCGGTTCCAGGTAAAGCGGATCGTGGTGCAGCCGGGGCAATCCTTGAGCCTGCAAAGCCATTTCCATCGGTCGGAGCATTGGATCGTCGTCGAGGGCACGGCCAAGGTCACGGTGGGGGACGAAGTGACGTTGCTGACGGAGAACCAGTCGCTTTACGTGCCTGCCGGGGCGAAGCATCGGGTGGAGAATCCGGGGAAGATCCCGGTGGTGTTCATCGAAGTCCAGACCGGGACATATCTGGGCGAGGACGATATCGTCCGGTACGAGGATCGCTACGCGCGGGGTTGAGGGGAGAGAGATTTTATAACTGAATGTCCATCGGCCCTAGGCAGTGCGGACAAATTAGGAACGTCGGGATGGCCATTTCCGGACATCAATTCCTCCCTACGCGCAGCGTGGGGAGGGGGACCGTTCGCGAAGCGAATGGTGGAGGGGAAATGGCGTGACCTGCGTATCTTCCCCTCCACCATGCTTCGCATGGTCCCCCTCCCCATCTCTCGATGGGGAGGAATAGGATAGGTCCGCTTCCCACCCAAAATCGTTCGGTCCGGCGGATCTCTTGAATTTGTCCGCGCTGCCTAATGCGCCGCCCCCCAACTCGAACCATGGCCGATCTCCACCCCCAGCGGCACGCTCAGCTTCACGATCGGCTCCGCCGCGCCCTCCATGACGCGCCGGATCACCGCGCCGGCATGCTCCACATCGCCCTCCGGCAGTTCGAAGACCAGTTCGTCATGCACCTGCAGCAGCATCTTGACCTGGTGCAGCCCTTCGGCCGCCAGCGCCGGTCCCATGCGGGCCATGGCGCGCTTGATGATGTCGGCGCTGGTGCCCTGGATCGGGGCGTTGATCGCGGCGCGCTCGGCGCCCTGGCGTTCGTGCTGGACCGGCGCCTTGATGCGCGGGAACCATGTCTTCCGCCCGAACAGCGTCTCCGTATAGCCCCTTGAACGCGCCTTTTCGATGGTGTCGGTGATGTAGAGGCTGATGCCGGGGAAACGCTCATAATAGCGGCTGATCATATCCTGCGCTTCGTCGGCGCTGATCTCCAGCCGCCCGGCCAGGCCCCAGCGGCTGATGCCGTAGAGGATCGCGAAGTTGATCGTCTTGGCCCGGCCCCGCGTGTCGCGGTTGACCTCCCCGAACAATTGCTGGGCGGTGGCGGCGTGAATGTCCTCGCCATTGGCGAACGCCTCCTTCAGCGCGGGCACATCCGCCATGTGCGCGGCCAGGCGCAGTTCGATCTGGCTATAGTCCGCCGCCAATATGACATTGCCCGGCTCCGCGACGAAGGCGTGGCGGATCTGGCGGCCCACTTCGGTGCGGATCGGAATGTTCTGGAGATTGGGATCGGTCGACGACAGGCGGCCGGTCTGCGCGCCGGACAGGCTGTAGCTGGTATGGACCCGGCCGCTATCCTTGTTGATCTGGGCCTGAAGCGCGTCGGTATAGGTCGACTTGAGCTTGGAAAGCTGCCGCCAGTCCAGCACCTTGCCCGCGATCTCCGCGCCCTGGGCCTTCAATTGCTCCAATATGGTGACGTCGGTCGAATAGGCGCCGGACTTGCCCTTCCTGCCGCCCTTGTAACCCATTTTGTCGAACAGGATCGCGCCCAGTTGCTGGGTCGATCCAATGGCGAAGGGCTGGCCCGCCAGCGCGTGGATTTCCCCCTCCAGCGCGGCGATTCCGGCGGTGAACTCGGCGGAGAGGCGGGAGAGCGCCTCGCGGTCGACCTTGATGCCCTCATGCTCCATCTTCGCGATCACGCCGACGAGCGGCCGGTCGACCAGTTCGTAGACGCGGGTCGCTCCCTCATTGGCGATGCGGCTCTTGAACAGCCTCCACAGGCGCAGCGTGACGTCCGCATCCTCGGCGGCATATTCGGTCGCCTTGTCGAGCGGGACTTCGGCGAAGCTGATCTGGCTCCTGCCGGTGCCGCAGACATCCTTGAAGCTGATGCAGACATGGTTGAGGTGGACTCTGGCCGCCTCGTCCATGCCGTGGCCCGCCAGGCTCTGCCCGGCGTCGAGGTCGAAGCTCATGACGATGGTGTCGTCATAGGGGGCGATCTCGATCCCATGGCGGCGCAGGACCGTGATGTCATATTTCAAATTCTGGCCGATCTTGAGGACGCTGTCGTCCTCCAGCAGCGGCTTGAGTTTCGCGAGGACCAGCGGGAGGGGAAGCTGGTCGGGCTTCTCCGCGAACATGTCCTTCCCGCCATGGCCGACGGGTATGTAGCAGGCGGCGTTGGGACCGACGGCCAGGCTCACCCCGACCAGCGCGCAGGACACGCAGTCCAGCATGTCCGTCTCCGTATCGACGGCGACCAGCCCTTCGGCATGGGCGGCGGCGATCCAGCGGTCCAGCGCCTCCTCCGTCACCACGGTTTCGTAGAGGCTGCGGTCGATCGGCGGTTCTTCCTCCAGCACCGGGGCGGCGGGAGCGGTGGCTTCGGTGACGGCGGCCGCCGCGGTCGCGACCGCCACGGCGGCGGCGGGCGCGCCGGCGCGGGCGAGCAGCGACTTGAACCCATGATGTTCGAGGAAGGCCTGCAACGGCTCCAGCGGAATGCCCTTCAGGGTCAGGTCGTCCAGCGGTTCGGGCAGGTCCATGCCGTCATGCAGCGCCACCAGCCTGCGCGACAGGCGGGCCATGTCGGCATGCTCGATCAGGTTTTCCTGCATCTTCGACTTCTTCATGCGCGGCGCGGCTTCCAGCGCCGCTTCCAGCCCGCCATATTCGGTGATCAGCTTGGCGGCGGTCTTGGGACCGATGCCGGGGACGCCGGGGACATTGTCGACGCTGTCGCCCATCAGCGCCAGCACGTCGCCCAATTGTTCGGGCCGGACGCCGAACTTGGTCATCACATAGTCGGCGCCGCGCCGCTCATTCTTCATCGTGTCGTACATGTCGACGCCGGGCTGGATGAGCTGCATCAGATCCTTGTCGGAACTGACGATGGTGACGTGCCAGCCCTGCGCGACGGCGGCCTTGGTATAGCTGGCGATGATGTCGTCCGCCTCGAACCCCGCTTCCTCGATGCAGGGGAGGGAGAAGGCGCGGGTGGCGTCGCGGATCATCGGGAACTGCGGGACCAGATCCTCCGGCGGCGGCGGGCGGTTCGCCTTGTAGGCGTCGTACATGTCGTTGCGGAAGGTGTGGCTGCCCTTGTCCAGCACCACGGCGAGATGGGTCGGGCCTTCCGCCTTGCCCAGTTCGTCGGCCAGCTTCCAGAGCATGGTGGTATAGCCATAGACCGCGCCGACCGGCTGCCCATGCCTGTTGGTGAGCGGCGGAAGCTGGTGATAGGCGCGGAAGATATAGCCGCTGCCGTCGACGAGATAGAGATGATTCTGGGCCATGGACGCAGGGGATAGCGGGTTAGGGCGCGGGCCTCCAGTGGGCTTGTCGGTGTAGGAAGCGGGTTGCCGGCTCGCGGCTGGGATGAGGCGGCAAAAAGGGCGGAAACCGGCCATTTTCGGCCCGAAGTTCACAGCATATGCGCGCGCGTGCCCGGGCGCGCGTAGGCGTGAAGCGGAATGCATCGGACATTTCAAAGAGGCGGGCGGGATAGGCTGGTTGGGGTGGTGTAGGACAGGCTGAATTGGGGCGTGTTGGAGAAATAGGATGTTTTTGCGTGACCCGTGGTTTTTGGGTGACGCGTGATTGTCGGCTTGTCGTTCAGGATTGGGGAGCGGAAGTTTGCGATTGGGCGGGCTGGAGGGCTGATCTGGGGCCTCTTTTTTCCGTCGGATGTGATTCATCAAAACAGCGGGACCCCGGGTCAAGCCCGGGGTGACGATGGCGGCGGGCGGCGAGAAGGGTGGGGAGCGGACATCCCTCTATTCGTCACCCCGGGCTCGACCCGGGGTCCCGCTGTCTTTCAGGCGAGCAGGTGGAACAGGTCCTGCCAGTCGGGATTGGCGCGTTCGATCAGGTCGAACTTCCATTCCCGGCGCCAGCGCTTGAGGCGCTTTTCATGTTCTATGCAGCTTGTGATGTCGTCGGCGCGTTCGGCCCAGACGAGGCGGTTGAGGCCATATCTTGCGCAGAAGTCGGAACCGGAACCGATGCCGGAGCGATGCTGGTGGATGCGGGAGGTGAGGTTCGAGGTGACGCCTACATATATCGTGCCGCGATAGCGGTCGGACATGATGTAGACCCAGCCGCCTTTTTCTTTTCGCTCCATGCATTGTGCATTGAAGAAGCGGGACCCCGGGTCAAGCCCGGGGTGACGAAGGAGGTGGGGGTGGGGCTAGAGGACTTCGCTGGCCCGTTCCGGGGGGCGGGCGATGACGGCGCCTTTGTTCGTGATGACGATGGCGCGTTCGATCAGGATGGGGTGCTGCGCCATCGCGTCGAGGACCGCCTTGTCGTCCGATAGGTCGAGGCCGATTTCCTTCACCACGCCCTCGCCCCTGCGGACAGCCTCCGACGGGCGAACCCCCGCCTTTTTCAGCACCGCCTCGATCTCGGCGCGGCTGGGCGGGGTCTTCAAATATTCGACCACATCCACCTCAACCCCCGGCGCGGCTTCAAGGATCGCCAGCGCGGCCCTCGATTTCGAGCAGCGGGGGTTGTGCCAGATGGTCGCCTTCACGCCTGCTCGTCCTTTGCCAACCAATCCTCCAGCCACTTGATCGTATAGTCGCCGTTGAGGAAATCGGGGTCGGTCAGCAGCTTCTGGTGCAGCGGGATCGTGGTCTTCATGCCCTCGATCACATATTCCTCCAGCGCGCGGCGCAGGCGCATGATCGCGCCCTCGCGGGTGCGGCCATAGACGATCAGCTTGCCGATCATGCTGTCATAATAAGGCGGCACCCGGTAGCCCTGATAGAGCCCGCTATCGACGCGGACGTGCATGCCGCCCGGCACATGATAGCTGGTGACGGTGCCCGGCGATGGCGCGAAGGTCCGGGGATCCTCCGCATTGATGCGGCATTCGATGGCATGGCCGGTGAAGCGCAGGTCTTGCTGCTCGACCGAGAGCGGCTTGCCCTCCGCCACGCGGATCTGTTCGCGCACCAGGTCGACGCCGGTGATCATCTCCGTCACCGGATGCTCCACCTGCAGGCGGGTGTTCATCTCGATGAAGTAGAATTCGCCGTCTTCCCACAGGAATTCGATGGTGCCCGCGCCGCGATAGCCCATGTCGGCCATCGCCTTGCGCACCACTTCGCCCATCCGGTCGCGCTCGGCGGCGGAGAGGACAGGGGAGGGGGCTTCCTCCAGCACCTTCTGGTGGCGGCGCTGGAGCGAGCAGTCGCGCTCGCCCAGGTGAATGGCGTTGCCGTTGCCGTCGCCGAAGACCTGGAATTCGATATGCCGGGGATTGCCCAGATATTTTTCCATATAGACGGTGTCGTCGCCGAAGGCGGCCTTCGCCTCGCTGCCCGCCTGCTTCATCGATGTTTCGAGCTGGTCTTCGCTGGGCACGACCTTCATGCCGCGCCCGCCGCCGCCCGAAGCCGCCTTGATGAGGACGGGATAACCGATCCTGGCGGCGATTTCCTTGGCTTCCCCGATGTCGGAGATCGCGCCGTCGGAGCCGGGAACCAGCGGCAGGCCGAGCGCGCCGGCGGTGCGCTTCGCCTCCACCTTGTCGCCCATGATGCGGATATGTTCGGGCTTCGGCCCCACGAAGGCGATGTTGTGCGCCTCCACGATCTCCGCGAACTGGGGGTTTTCCGACAGGAAGCCGTAGCCGGGATGGATCGCGTCCGCGCCGGAGATTTCGGCGGCGGAGATGATCGCGGCGATGTTGAGATAGCTGTCCTTGGCCGCGGGAGGCCCGATGCAGATCGCCTCGTCGGCCAGGCGCACATGCATGGCGTCGGCGTCGGCGGTGGAATGGACCGCCACGGTCTTGATGCCCATTTCATGGCAGGCGCGGTGGATGCGGAGCGCGATCTCGCCCCGGTTCGCGATCAGCAGCTTTTCGATGGCCATGGGTTGCGCGGCCTTATTCGATGACGATCAGCGGCTGGTCATATTCGACCGGCTGGCCGTTATCGACCAGCACCGCCTTGACCGTGCCGGCATGGGGCGCGGTGATGGCGTTCATGACCTTCATGGCTTCGACGATCAGCACGGTGTCGCCCGCCTTCACGGTCGAACCGACGGCGGCATAGGGCGCCGCGCCCGGTTCGGCGGCGAGATAGGCGGTGCCGACGATGGGGGAGCGGATGGCGTTGGCGGCCACGGCCGGGGCGGCGGCTTCGGCCGGAGCCGGGGCGGCGGCCGGCGCGGCGGCGGCGACCGGAGCGGCGGCAACGGGCGGAGGAGCATAGGCGACGGCGCCGCCGCCCGCCTTGCGCGCGACGCGGATCTTCCGGTCGCCGTCCTCCACCTCGATTTCCGTCAGGTTTGTGTCGTCGAGCAGCGCGGCGAGATCGCGCACCAATTGTACGTCCACCTGCATTGCGCCCTTTTCAGCCTTGTCGTTCATTTTCATTCCCTGGACGGTGAATTTCGTGTTCCGATGCCCGCGCCTATGCGCATTTGCGCCAGAGCGCAACTTATGTGCGTCGAGCTACAGTTCCAGCGCCGCCTCCAGCGCCAGCATGTAGGACAGGGCGCCGAAGCCCGCGATGGTCCCCTTCGCCGCCATGCCGACATAGCTTTTGTGCCGGAATTCCTCGCGCCGGTGGGGGTTGGAGAGGTGGACCTCTATCACCGGGACCGCGATGGCCTTGATCGCGTCGTGCAGCGCGATGGAGCTGTGGGTAAGGCCGGCGGCGTTGAGGATGACGGCGTGCGCGCCCTCCGCATGCGCCTCCTGCAGCCAGTCGACCAGATGGCCTTCATGGTTGGACTGGCGGAAATCGATCTCCACATGGGCGCGGTTGGCGGCGTCCTCCATCCGCTCGGCAATGTCGTCCAGCGTGTCATAGCCGTAGATTTCCGGCTCGCGCGTGCCCAGCATGTTGATGTTGGGACCGTTCAACACATAGATTTTGCGCGCCTCGGCCATGGCAGTCCCCCTTTAGGTTGCGACCGGGGCGTGTCCGCCCCTATATGCGCCGTGATCTTTAGCCCTTCGTGTCGCGCCAAGTCGAGACACGTTATTTGACAGGACAGAGCATTGCACGTCGACGGAACCGTATCGATCCAAATCAACGGTGGGCATCGCCGCGTCCGGGCCGGCATGACGCTGGCGGAACTGGCGAGCGAACTGGGCTTCGCGCCGGAGAAGGTGGCGGTGGAACGCAATCTGGCGGTGGTGCCGCGCTCCACCCTGGCGCAGGTGCGCGTCGAGGATGGCGACGAGCTGGAGATCGTGCATTTCGTGGGCGGCGGCGACCATCCGGTCGCGGGGGACGGCGACGTCCTGGTGACGGATGCGGATAGCTGGACGGTGGCGGGCAAGACTTTTCGCTCGCGGCTGATCGTCGGCACGGGGAAATACAAGGATTTCGAGCAGAATGCGGCGGCGGTCGCGGCTTCGGGGGCGGAAATCGTCACCGTGGCGGTGCGGCGCGTCAATGTGTCGGACCCCAAGGCGCCGATGCTCACCGACTTCATTGACCCGAAGAAGATCACTTATCTGCCCAATACGGCGGGCTGCTATACCGGCGAGGAAGCGATCCGCACGCTGCGGCTGGCGCGGGAGGCGGGCGGCTGGGATCTGGTGAAGCTGGAAGTGCTGGGCGAGGCGCGGACGCTCTATCCCGACATGGTCGAAACGCTGCGGGCGACGGAGATTCTCGCCAAGGAGGGCTTCAAGCCCATGGTCTATTGCGTGGACGACCCGATCGCGGCCAAGCGGCTGGAGGATGCGGGCGCGGTGGCGATCATGCCGCTGGGCGCGCCGATCGGGTCGGGGCTGGGCATCCAGAACCGCGTGACGATAAGGCTGATCGTGGAAGGGACCAGGCTGCCCGTGCTGGTCGATGCAGGCGTGGGCACGGCATCGGAGGCGGCGGAGGCGATGGAACTGGGCTGCACCGGCGTCCTCATGAACACCGCCATTGCCGAGGCGAAGGACCCGGTGCTGATGGCGGCGGCGATGAAGGCCGGGGTCGAGGCGGGCCGCATGGCCTATCGCGCCGGGCGGATGGGCAAGCGCATGTATGCCGATCCGTCCAGTCCGCTCGCAGGGTTGATCTAAAGCTTCGGGGGCGAGCCCAGATCGAGTTCTGTCGCCCGGTCGAAAATGGTGAGGACGAGCGGATCGGACTCCGCCGCGCGCACCGCGACCCGGAATTCGACCGATGGCATGGCCGGGGCGCCCGGTATCGGCACCAGCGTGCCGTCGGCCATATGCTGGCGGACCATGGGATGCGGGAAAATGCCGATGCCGCCGCCTTCCAGCGCGATGTCGATCATCGTGCGCATATTGTTGCACAGGTTCACTGAGCGCCAGCCAAGGTCGGACGCGGCAATCGCCTCCTTCATGATATTATAGAGCGGCGACAGGCTGGACAGGGACCAGATGGGCATTTTCGCTGTGTCGGGGGCGTCGGCGGGTGTCTTCCGCATCGCGGCCACGGTGGCGGGGCTGGCCAGCCACAGCAGGCCGACATCGCCGATGGGCGCCGTGCGCAGCATGGGATGGGCGATCTGCCCGGCGGCGAAGGCGATGTCGGTTCGCCCGGCGATAAGCTGCTGGATCAGGTCGGCGGTAAGGGCGATCTCCACGTCCAGCGAGACGCGGGGCAAATCCCGGTTCAGCACGGCAACGAAGCCGGGCAGGCAACTGGCCGCCGCTATCTCGCCCGCGCCGATGCGCACCACGCCGGTCGCGCCTGCAATGTCGCTGCATCCCATCAATACGCCCTGGAATCGCGCCCAGAGCGGTTCGCTTTCGCGGACCAGTTCGCGCCCCGCCGGGGTCAGGGTCATTGTCCGCCCCTCCCGTCGGAAAAGCGCGGTTCCCAGATGATTTTCCAGTTCCCGCACGCGCGCGGAAATGGCAGGTTGCGTCGTGTTCAATCGTTCCGCCGCAGCGGCAAAGGTGCCCAGCCGCGCGATCCAGAGCAACGTTTCAAGATGGTAGAAAGCAATCCGATTGATAGACATCGCTTGTGCATAACGCAAAAAACAAATCATTGGTATTGATGATTTAACGTGCCTAAGACGGCGATGATTGGGAAAGGAAGGACGCAGATGGTCGAGAAGCTTTACCCTGACGCCGCGTCGGCGCTGGACGGACTGCTGTTCGATGGAATGCATCTGTGCGCGGGCGGTTTTGGCCTGTGCGGCATTCCTGAAAGGCTGATCGATGCGATCCGCGATTCGGGGGTGAAGGATCTGACCATCGCCTCCAACAACGCCGGGATCGACGGCGAGGGGCTGGGCAAGCTGCTGCGCACGCGGCAGGTGAAGAAGATGATCTCCAGCTATGTGGGCGAGAACAAGGAGTTCGAGCGGCAATATCTGGCCGGGGAGCTGGAGGTCGAGTTCTGCCCCCAGGGCACGCTGGCGGAGCGTTGCCGGGCGGGCGGCGCGGGCATTCCGGGCTTCTACACCAGGACCGGCGTCGGCACCGCCGTGGCCGAGGGCAAGGAGGTCAGGAGCTTCGACGGGCAGGATTACATATTGGAGCGCGGCATCTTCGCCGATGTGGCGATCGTCAAGGGCTGGAAGGCCGACGAGAGCGGCAACCTCATCTTCCGCAAGACGGCGCGCAATTTCAACCAGCCCATGGCGACCGCGGCGAAGGTCTGCGTGGCGGAAGTGGAGGAGGTGGTGCCGACCGGCAGCCTCGATCCCGATGCGATCCATCTGCCCGGCATCTACGTCAAGCGCATGATCGTGGGCGCGCCCTATGACAAGAAGATCGAGTTCCGCACCGTTCGCCAGAGGGAGGCCGCATAATGCCCTGGACCCGTGACGAGATGGCCGCCCGCGCCGCGATGGAACTGCGCGACGGTTTCTACGTGAACCTGGGCATCGGCATTCCGACGCTGGTGGCGAACCATATTCCGGCAGGCGTGGAAGTCACGCTGCAGTCGGAGAACGGCATGCTGGGCATCGGCCCCTTTCCCTATGAGGGGGAGGAGGACGCCGACCTCATCAATGCGGGCAAGCAGACGATCAGCGAATTGCCGCAAAGCTGCTATTTCTCCAGCGCGGACAGCTTCGCCATGATCCGGGGCGGGCATATCGACCTCACCGTGCTGGGCGCGATGGAGGTTTCGGAGAATGGCGACATCGCCAACTGGATGATCCCCGGCAAGATGATCAAGGGCATGGGCGGCGCGATGGACCTGGTCGCGGGCGTCAAGAAGATCATCGTCGTCATGGAGCACACGTCCAAGGACGGCAGCCCCAAGTTCATTCCGGCCTGCACCCTGCCGCTGACCGGCAGGAATGCGGTCGACATGATCGTCACCGACCTGTGCGTCTTCCAGCGGCCCGACCATGACAGCCCGTTTAGATTGGTCGAACTTGCTCCGGGCGTGACGGCGGAGGAAGTCGCCGCTAAGACAAGCGCGCATTATCTGGCTTAGAGCGGAGATCCGAGCGAATCGGATCGCCGCTCCAGGTCCTTGTTCACCGCGATTTCCCGGCCGGCATCGGTCCGGTCGCATGGAAATCGCTCCGGGGAAGCACGATGAGCCTTGAGGGCACTTATGACGAGGGCAATGTCTTTGCCCTGATCCTGGCAGGGAAAATCCCGTCGACCAGGCTTTATGAGGACGAGCATACATATGCCTTCCTCGACATCCAGCCGCAGTCCAGGGGGCACAGCCTAGTCATTTCCAAATGGTCGAAGGCGCGCAACATATTGGAAGTCGAGGATGAGGCGCTGGCGCAGGTGATGGCGACGGTGAAGAAGGTCGCCAACGCCACCCGCAGGGCGCTGGACCCCGACGGCATCCATGTCGCGCAGTTCAACGGCGCGCCGGCCGGGCAGACCGTGTTCCACCTGCATTTCCATATCGTGCCCCGCTGGGAGGGGCAGCCGCGCGGCTTCGTCGCCCATGCGCAGGGCGATTTTGCCGATCCGGAGGAATTGCGGAAGCTGGCCGAAGAGATTTGCGCCCAGTTCTGATGCGCCAGACCGTCGTGAAAGCGCCCTGACATGGCGCTCAAGCCCTTCAAGGCCCCCGGCGCGCGGCTGGCGCTGCGCGCCAAGCGGGAAAGCCGGCGCTTCGTCGGCGGCAGCCGGTCGGCGGAGATCGTTCTCGACATCTCGCGGCTGCTCTCCCGCAGTTTCCACGCCGCACCGACCGGGATCGACCGGGTCGAGTTCACCTATGCCCGCGAACTGCTGGAGCGGATGCCGGACCGGCTGGCCTTCGCCGCCGTGCATCCGGCGGGCGGCTATTACGGGCGGCTGAAGGATGCGGCGGTGCGCCAGTTCCTGGCCTTCACCGCGGCGCGTTGGCGCAATGTGGAGCAGGTGGACGAGCGGGAGAGCAAGGCGGCCGTGATCCGCCACCTGATCGCGCTGCGCCCGCGCCCGGTGCCCGCGGCGCGGGGGCCGCGCATCTATCTGCAGGTGTCGCCCCATCATCTGGACGACGCCGATCAGGTCGGCGCGATCCTGCGGGCGGAGGGGGCGCGCTTCGTGACGCTGGTGCACGACGTCATTCCGCTGACCCATCCCGAATTCGCCCGGCCGCAGGGCGCGCAGGAGCATCTGAAGCGGGTGCGGACCATAGACCGCTATGCCGACGGCATCATCGGCAACAGCCAGGCGACCATCGACGCGCTGGCGCCGCATCTCAAGCGCGGGCTGGAGGGGCGGACGATCCGGGTGGCGCATTTCGGCGCCGACGCGCCCGACATGGTGGTGGCGGGCGGCCATGACGTGCCCGATCGGCCCTATTTCGTCTATATCTCGACCATCGAGCCGCGGAAGAACCATCTTCTGCTGCTCAACATCTGGCGGCGGCTGGTGGAGAGATGGGGCGACCAGGCGCCAGTGCTGGTGCTGATCGGGCGGCGCGGCTGGGAAAATGAGAATGTCGTCGACATGCTGGAGCGGGCGGAAATCCTGCGCGGCCATGTGATCGAGGCGGGCAGCGTGCCGGACAATGAGATGAACGCGCTGGTCGCCGGGGCGCGGGCGATGCTGATGCCCTCCTTCGAGGAAGGCTATGGCATGCCGGTGATCGAGACGCTGTCGGCGGGCGTGCCGGTGATCTGCAGCGACATCGTCGCGCATCGGGAGGTGGGCGGCGACGCGCCGGATTATCTCGATCCGCTGGACGGCCTGGGCTGGCTGAGGGCCATAGAGGCGTACAGCAGGGCGGATTCGCCCGAACGCGCGGCGCAGCTTGCCCGGATCGCGGCGTGGCGGGCGCCGACATGGGGGGATTATTTCGACATCGTCGCCGGCATGCTGGACGAAATGACGGTTCGCGCTTCCGCTTGACGTCCCTGTGCCGGGCGATCACAGAAGCTGTTGTATGGATTGCGTTTTCGAATGGCTGAAGCGTCGCTCCATTCGCGCTAATATAGTCGTGACAGGGGACGGCTTTTCAACGTGAACGCGACTCCATTCCTGCGCTCGCCCCCCTTTCCGGGCATCGCCCCCGCGACGGCGGCGATCAGCCGCATGCGGCGCGACGGCGAAGCGCCCGCCACCATTTCCGACGCCGTGCTGGACGCTGTCGCCGAGGCGCGGGTCGGCGGCATATTCTGGGGTCATCGGCCCGCCGGCATCAGGCTGGTCGCGCGGGCGGGCGTGGCCGTCCCGCAGGCCATGTTGGACGGGCTGGCGCGGCGGGAAATCGGCATGGTGGGGAAGGCGCGGCGCGGCGCGGACTCCGGCCCCGGCCCCTTCCCCGACCTCGGTCATGCCTTGCCGGAACCGACCGACCTCTGGACGCTGGTCGCGGGCGCGGCCTCCGTGCATGCGGAGGCGGGCGACGAGCTGGCGATCATCGCCGGCCTGCTGCACGTGCCGGTCTTCGGCGCGGACGGGGTCGCCATCGAGCCGGCGGTCCTGCGCGACGGCGCCCGTGCCGCGCTGGCGGCGGCGACCTATCGCGACTGTTTCAGCGGCGAGGACGCCGATGCCGTGCAGGCCGTGGCCCAACTGGCCGATTGGCGGCGGCATCTGGACGGCAATCACGGCATCGCGGCGGCCAGCGGCATGGCCTTGTGGAAGCGGGAGGCGATCCGGCGGTTCCTGTGGGACGGCGTGCGGTCGCCGCCCTTCCTGCCGGAGCACAGGGGCC
>NZ_ATDO01000138.1:0-5745 GCF_000445085.1 Sphingobium sp. HDIP04
CCTGCGGCGGGCCGCCCGGCAGGGAAGCGCGCTTGCGGTCTGGCCGTCGCGCGTGACGCCCGGCACCATGGAGGAGGCGCGTCGGCAGGGCGTGACCGTCGCCCGGGTGGAGGACGGCTTCCTGCGGTCGAAGGGGCTGGGCGCGGCGCTGCATCCGCCCGGATCGGTGGTGATCGACCGGACGGGCATCTATTATGACGCGCGCTCGCCCAGCGACATGGAGGCGCTGCTGGCGAGCTGCGTCTTCACCCCCGCGCTGGAACGGCGGGCGGCGCGCCTGCGGGCGAGGATATGCGCTTCGGGCGTCACCAAATATGGCAGGGAGGGGGGGCGGATGATCGGCCTGCCCCAGGGCCGCCGGACCGTGCTGGCGGTCGGGCAGGTCGAGGACGATCTGTCGGTGGAATATGGCGGCGCGGGGGTGACGGGCAATCTCGACCTGCTGAAGCGCGTGCGCGGGGCCGAGCCGGACGCCCATATCGTCTATCGCCCGCATCCCGACGTGCAGGCGGGCCTGCGCAAGGGGCATCTGAGCGATGCCGCGGTGCTGGAGCAGGCCGACGCCATCGACACCGGGTCGCCGCTGATGGAACTGGTGCAGGCGGTGGACGAGGTCCATGTCCTCTCCTCCCTCACCGGGTTCGAGGCGCTGATGCGCGGGCGGCCGGTGACGGTCCACGGCATGCCCTTCTACGCCGGCTGGGGGCTGACCCGCGACCTGGCGGCGGCCAATGGACGGCGCGGGCGTCGGCTCACCCTGGATCAGCTTGTCGCCGGGGCCTTGATTCTCTATCCACGCTATCTGGACCCGGTCACGCGCTTGCCCTGCGGACCTGAAATCATGGTCGAACGTTTGGCAAGCGGGGCGCCGGCCCCGGTGTCATGGTTGATTCGACTGCGGACTTTACAGGGGAAGTTGCAGAGATTTATGACTTTGTCCGCCGAGTATTTCCATGGTTGACGCCCAGGCCAGAACCTTTCTCTTCCTCCAGGGACCGCATGGCCCCTTTTTCGCCATGCTGGCGGAGGCGCTGAGGGCGCGGGGGCACCGGGCGCTGCGCATCAACATCAATGGCGGCGACAAGGTGGACTGGCCGGGCGAGGGCGCGACCGACTATCGCGGGACGTTCCGCAACTGGCCGATCTTCTTCGACGACCATATCGTCCATCATGGCGTGACGGACCTGATCCTCTATGGCGACTGCCGCCCCTATCATGCCTCCGCCCACAAGATGGCGCGGCTGCGCAACCTGCGCGTCCATGTGGTGGAGGAAGGCTATATCCGCCCCGATTTCCTGACGCTCCAGGAGGATGGGGTGAACGGCAATTCGACCCTGCCGCTCGACCCCGAATGGTATCTGGAGCAGGCCAGGGCGCTGCCGCCGGAGGATAATGGGCGGGAACCGCAAATCCCCTCCACCTTCCGGCAGCGGGCCTTCAACACCGGGCGCAACGGCATGGCGTCGGCGCTGATGCGGCCCGCCTTTCCCTTCTATCGCACGCACCGGCCCAACAGCTTCCTGTGGGAGACGGTCGGCTGGTTCAAGAAGCTGAACCTGCGCAAGGCGGAACGCGGCAAGTCGCGGGAGCAGTGGTCGGCGGTGTGCGACCGGCCCTATTTCGCTCTGCCGCTCCAGCTCGATTCCGACTATCAGATCCGCGTCCATTCGCCCTTCGGCACGATGCGCGCCGCCTTGCGCTTCGTGATCAAGAGCTTCGCCGCCCATGCGCCCGCCAACACCGCCCTGGTGGTGAAGCGCCATCCGCTCGATCCCGGACTGGTCGCCTGGGGCCGGCTGACGCGGCGGCTGGCGGCGCGATATGGCGTCGGGGACCGGGTCTTCTACCTGGCCGACTGGGACATTGCCGAAGTCGTCGACAGGTCGCTGGGCGTGGTGACGGTCAACAGCACGGTGGGCACGCTGGCGCTCAACGCCGGAAAGCCGGTGGTCGTGCTGGGCCATGCGGTCTACAAGGTGCCGGGCGTGGTGCATCGGCGTTCGCTCGACGAATTCTGGTCCGCGCCGGGGGCGCCCGACATGGCGCTCTATTCCGCCTTCCGCCGGGTGCTGATCGACCGTTGCCTGATCCGGGGCGGCCTGCTGAGCGAGGAAGGGCTGCGGATGCTGGTGGACAATGCCGTGGAGCGGCTGACCCGTCCCGCCCCTTCGCGGGCGGAGCCGCGGCTGGTCCATGATCGTCGGCCCGCCCGGGCAGTCCAGCGCTAGGGGCGCGTGCCGCAGCAGGACGATCCGCCCGGCCCGCTGGCGCCTTTGGCCTCCGGCGCGAGTTCGCGCGTCTGGCGCGTGGGCGAGGGGCGCGTGGCCAAGATATTCCACGCCGCCGTGTCGGAGGAGATGATCGCCCGCGAGATGGAGGCGGCGACGCTGGCGGCGGAGGCGGGCCTGCCGGTCGCCCGGCCCCTGCGACGGCTGGACATGGCGGAAGGACGGGCGATCCTCTATCCCGAAGTGACCGGGCCGACGCTGATGCGGCGCATGCGGCTGCGGCCTTTGCAATCGGGGTCATGCCTGCGCGAGATGGCGGCGCTGCACCGGCGGATCCACGGGCAGGCCGCGCCGGGCCTGCGTTCCCTGCGGCAGGTGTTGCGTACGGACATCCTCTATGGCCCGGCGGATCGCGGCTTGCAGGCGGCGGCGGTGGCGCTGCTGGACGGACTGCCGGAGGGCGACCGGCTGCTGCACGGCGATTTTCACATCGGCAATATCCTGCTGTCGCCTTCCGGCATGGTGGCGATCGACTGGTCGAAGGCGGCGCGCGGCGACTTCGTGCCGGATCTGCTGCGGACGGAGATGCTGCTGCGCTTCGGCGAGGGGCCGCAGGATC
This sequence comes from Sphingobium sp. HDIP04, assembly GCF_000445085.1. Lineage (NCBI taxonomy): Bacteria > Pseudomonadati > Pseudomonadota > Alphaproteobacteria > Sphingomonadales > Sphingobiaceae > Sphingobium > Sphingobium sp. HDIP04. The sequence goes on from NZ_ATDO01000138.1 coordinate 2,848, forward strand.
GACTGACCAACATGGCGCGGGACTGGGCGGCGCGCCATTATGTGGCCAGCTACAGGCGGCTCGCCCCGGCGCTGGAGCATGGCGCGGAATGGCGGGCGGTCGTGGCGCTGGCCTGGCTGCGGGCGCGGGCGCCGGTCAGGCAGGCCGCTTTCCTGGCCTATTTGAACCGGGCGCTGGCGGAGGCGGGCCTGCCCCCCTACAGCGCGATGACCTGATCGGCCAGCCGTTCGACCTCCCCCCGGTCATGGCTGACATAGAGCATCGGCATGGCGAGATCGCGCTTCATCCGCTCGATCACGGTCAGGATTTCCTCGCGCCGGGCCGGGTCGAGCGAGGAGAGCGGCTCGTCCAGCAGCAGGAAGCGGGGGCCGGAGAGCAGCGCCCGGCCGATCGCGACGCGCTGCGCTTCGCCGCCGGACAGGGTGGCGGGCCAGCGGTCGAGCAGATGGCCGATGCCCAGAAAGTCCATGACCGCGTCGAACGGCAGCGGCGCGTCGCCATGGCGGCCATAGAGCAGATTGGCGCGCACGCGCATGTGCGGGAACAGGCGTCCGTCCTGGAAGACATAGCCGGCGCGCCGCCGGGCGGCGGGAATGTCGATGCCCGCGCCGCTGTCGAACAGCGTCTCGCCCGCCACGGCGATCCGGCCGCTGTCGGGCGTCGATATGCCCGCGACCATGTTGAGGATGCTGGTCTTGCCCGCGCCGGAGGGGCCGAAAAGGGCGACGAGGCCCGCGCCCGCCTCTGCCCGCAGGCGGATTTGGCGGTCCGCGATGCGATGGTCGACGGCGATGTCAAAGGACATGGTTGGTCCTTCCGCCGCTCGCCCGGCGGGCCAATGCCTCCGATGCGACCAGCGCCCCCAAGGACAGCAGGATCGAGATGATGGCGAGCCGGGTGACCGCCGATTCGGCGCCCGGCATCTGCAGCGCGGAATAGATGGCGATGGGCAGGGTGCGGGTTTCGCCGGGAACGTCGGAAACGAAGGTGATGGTCGCGCCGAACTCGCCGATGGAGCGGGCGAAGCCGAGCACCAGTCCCGCCACTATGCCCGGCAGCGACAGCGGCAGCGAAATGGTGAGGAAGACGCGCCACCGGCCCGCGCCCAGCGTCTGCGCGGCCTGTTCCAGCCGCCGGTCGATGCCCTCGATCGACAGCCGCATCGCGCGCACCATCAGGGGCATCGCCATGATCGCGGAGGCAAGCGCCGCGCCGGTCCAGCGGAACATGAAGCCGATGCCCAGCATCTGTTCGAACAGCCTGCCGAGCGGGCCGTTCGCGCCGAAGAGGAGCAGAAGCAGCCATCCGGTGACGACCGGCGGCACCACCAGCGGCAGGTGGATGAGCGCGTCGACGATCAGCTTGCCGGGAAAGCGCCAGCGGGCGAGCAGCCAGGCGAAGGCGAAGGCGACCGGCAGCATCAGCCCGACCGCCACCAGGCTGACCCGGAGCGACAGCGCGACGATGCCCCATTCATCGGCAGAGAGGATCATGCCGCCCTCTTTCGGTCAGGATAGGGGAAAACACCAGCCCCCCGTCATATCCCGCTCATCGGCATTGCATCGGTCGAGGCCAGAGGGCAAAGCCGGACGGCCCTTCAAGCCGGAGCATGCGCATGAAAGACCTGATCGCCTTCGACCTCGACGGAACGCTGGCGGAGAGCAAGCAGCCGCTGGGCGAGGCGATGGGCGACGCCCTGGCGCGGCTGTTGCAGGTGGCGCATGTCGCGGTGATCTCCGGCGGGGACTGGCCGCAATTCGACAAGCAGGTGGCGAGCCGCCTGCCGGAACGGGCCGACCGTTCGCGCCTGTGGCTGATGCCCACGACGGGGACCAAGCTCTACACCCATCGCGACGGGCAGTGGACGCCGGTCTATGCTGAACTGTTCGAGGAGGCGCAGAAGCAGGCGATCCTGGCGGCGTTCGACGCCTCGCTGGAGGCGACGGGCTTCGTGCCGGAACAGGTGTGGGGCGAGCGGATCGAGGATCGCGGCAGCCAGATCACCTTTTCCGCGCTGGGCCAGCAGGCGCCGATCCATGCCAAGGAGGTGTGGGATCCCGACTTCGCCAAGCGCAAGGTGATCCAGGCCGACCTGCGCCAGCGCCTGCCGGGGCTGTCGATCAACATGGGCGGGGCGACCTCCATCGACATCACGCGGGAGGGGGTGGACAAGGCCTATGGCCTGAAGAAGCTGCGCGACGCGAGCGGGATCGCGCTGGAAGCGATGATGTTCATCGGCGATGCGATCTTCCCCGGCGGCAACGACTATCCGGCGAAGCAACTGGGGCTGGACACGGTGCGGGTGCGCGATCCGCAGGAGACGCTGGCGGTGATCGACGCGATCGTCGCCTGTCAGAGGTGATGGCGTAAGATTGGACATGCATCATGTTCCTGCGAAGGCAGGAACCCGGTCGTGCCGTTGGAACTGGGCTGTTGCCTTTGCAGGAGCACGAATTTCTCATGATCTGCCGGAGTATCAAGGTCGGCTGAAACCATGGCGCACCAAGATGCTCTGCCCGGCTCGCGATAGCAGGAAGCGGCGGAAGCCTTCCGCCTCCGGGTTCCGGCTCGCGGTCAGGCGGGCGATGGGATAGCGGATCGGCGCATGGCTGCCCGCCGGGAAGACGCCGACCACCACGACCCCCTTCGATGCGCGGGCGTCGGTCGCGTAGACGACGCCCAGCCGCGCCTCGCCCCGTTCCACCAGGGTCAGGGCGGATCGCACATTGCCGCCCAGCGCCAGCCGGTTCGCCACGCTGGGCCACACGCCCAGCGCGCTGAGCGCCGCCTTGCCATATTTGCCCGCGGGCACGCTGTCCGGATTGGCCATGGCCAGCCGGGAGTCGCCCAGCGCCCTGGCGATCGGCATGCCGCGGGCGATCCGAAGCCGCAGCGGGG
>NZ_ATDO01000139.1:0-39317 GCF_000445085.1 Sphingobium sp. HDIP04
GGGGGCGACAAGCACCAGCCGGTTGCCCGCCATGTCGGCCCTGCTGCCGCGCCGGATGAATCCGGCCTTCTCCACATCGTCCATCCAGCCTTCGTCCGCCGACGCGAACAGGTCGGCCGGGGCGCCGCCCCTGATCTGCCGGGCGAGGGCGGAGGAGGCGGCGAAGGACAGGACCGGCCGGGCATGGCGCCGCGCCGCCCAGGCATCGGCGGCGGCGGTCATCGCCTCCTGAAGGCTGGCGGCGGCCAGCACCAGCGGGCCTCGCTGCTGCGCCATGGCCGGGACCGGCAGCATGTGGACGACCATGGCGATGGACGCGAGGGCGCGGAGAATCGGTTTCGGCATGACCCTTGTCCTGCCAGCAGCGCGCCCTTTTGTCTTGCCCCGCCATCGGTTAAGCCGGAGCGCATGACGATGTTTCCGACCCCGCCGGTTCCGGCCTGATCGCGCCGTGGCGGTCATTCGCTCGCTTTGCGGCCAATGCGGCGTGGGCTGCGGCATCCGCGCCGTGACCGGCGAGGGGCGCGAGGCGCTGATAGAGGGCGATCCGGTGCATCCGGCCAATGGCGGCCTGCTCTGCACCCGCAGCGAAGCGTTGAAGGACATGTTCCCGCTGGACGGGCGGCTGTTGCGGCCGATGGTGGACGGTCGCGCCGCCGGTTGGGACCGGGCCATCGACCAGGCGGCGCGCCGCCTGTCCGCCGTCATCGCCCGCCACGGTCCGGGCAGCGTGGCGATGCATGTGCCGGGCGGCCTGCTGACCGAAGACTATTATGTCGCCAACAAGCTGATCAAGGGCTTCGTCGGTTCCGCGCATGTCGAAGCGCCGTGCAGCGATGCGGGCGGCATGGCGGCGGCGCAGCGCGCCGCCTTCGGCGAGGATGTGACGCCCGCCGCCTATGAGGATCTGGCGCAGGCGGACATGCTGTTGCTGCTGGGCGTGCCGACCGCCCGCCGCCATCCGGTGCTGCACGAAAGGATCGCCGAGGCGCGGGCGGAGCAGGGCGCGCGCCTGATCCTGGTCGCGCATGCGGACGACGGGCAGGAGGTCGAGGCCGATGAGCGGCTGAACGTCGCGCCGGGCAGCGAAGCGATGCTGTTGAACGGGCTGCTGCTGCATTGCCATGACCATGGCGCGCTGGACCGGAAATTCATGGAACGCAGCCTGTCCGTGCCGGCGGATTTCTGGGCGGGGCTGCGCCGGGGACATGACCTCTGGTCGGTGGCCCGCGCCTGCGGACTGGCGCCGGGCGAGGTGCGCGCCTTTTACGATCAGGTCGCGGCGGCGCCCCGGCTGGTGACGCTGTTCAGCCCGCAGGGACAGGGTGAGGAGGCGCGTCGCCTGTCGGCCGCCATCCTCAATTTCCATCTGGCGACCGGGCGGATCGGCAAGGCGGGCGCGGCGCCCTTCGCCGTGACGGACGCGGGCAACGGCATGGGCGCGCGGGAAGTCGGATGCCGCGCCGGGGAACTGGCCGCGCACCGGGATTTTTCGGCCCAGGCCCTGGCGGAGGTCGGCCGCTTCTGGGGCGCGGCGCGGCTGGCGGACCGGCCGGGGATGTCCGGCGCGGCGCTGGCGCGGGCGGTGGAGGCGGGGCATGTCAAGGCGCTGCTGATGATGGGCGGCCTGCCTTCGGCGTCCCATCCGATCCGCGGCCTGATGGGGCAGGTGCCGCTGGTCATAGCGACGACGCCATGGAGCGAGCCGGAAATCGAGTCGCTGCGCATGGTCGCGCTGCCGTCGCCGCTGTGGGTCGAGAAGGACGGGACGCTGACCGGCGCCGACCGGCTGATCAGCCGACAGCGCAGGCTGTTTCCCCTGCCCGGAGAGGCGAAGCCAGACTGGTGGATATTCACCCGGATCGCGCAGGCCATGGGGTGGCGCGAGGCCTTCCATTATGAGCGCCCCGCGGAAATCTATCGCGAGCATGTGCGGCTGACCGCCTATCGCAATGAGGGGGGGCGGCTGCTGAACCTCAAGCGGCATGCGCCGATTTCCAACCCGGCCTATGACGAGCTGACGCCGTGGCGTTGGGGGGAGGTGCCGTTCGACGAAGGGCGTTTCCCGACGCCGGACGGGAAGGCGCGGCTGATCGCCCTATAGAGCGATTTCCAAGCGATCGGAACCGATCGCCGGCTAAGAAATCGAGGAAAACAAAGAAACCAGAGCGGCGATCTGATTCAATCAGACCGAAACGCGCTCCAGGAGTCCCCAACCTAGGGTGTGTGGACAAATTCGGAATGTCGGGAAATGGCCATCCCAAGACATTCCTCTCCCGTAAACGGGAGGGGTTAGGGGTGGGCGCGACCCCGGACTTGATCCGGGGGAGCTTCTGACTTGGCCGTTGCAAAACAACGCGAATGTTGCGCCAGCCCACCCCCTAACCCCCTCCCGCTTGCGGGAGGGGGAACGTCCGCTCTCCACTCAAATCACTCAGTCCGGCGAGTCTTGAATTTGTCCGCGCTGCCTAGGACCGCTGAACCGCGATTGCGCGGAGATGCTCCAGCAGCGCGTCGCCGTTGGCGGTCCAGGTGAAGCGCAGGGCCGCTTCCCGCACCGCTTCCCGGTCGGGCGGGTTGGTCAATATGGCGCTGATGGCGTCGGCGAGCGCTTCGGGTTCGCGGGCGACGATCAGTCCCGCCTCCGGCCGGTCGAGCAGTTCGCGGGCGCCGCCGACATCGCTGATCACGACGGGGGTGCCGCAGGCCAGCGCCTCCACCCAGGCATTGGCCAGCCCCTCGGACGAGGAGGGGAGCGCCATGACGTCGGCGGCGGCGTAGATGCGCGGCAGGCGGTCGTGAGGCACCGACCCCAGAAAGCCGATTCGCCGGTCGACGCCCAGTTCCTCCGCCTGCCTTTCCAGCGCCCGGCGATATTGCCCCTGGCCGGCGAACAGCAGCGTGACGCCCGGCAGGTGCGGCAGCGCCCGGACCAGCAATTCCTGCCCCTTGCGCGGAATGAGCGCGCCGACGCACAGCACCACCGGCCCTTCGAAGCCCAGGCTTTCCTTCGCGGCGGCGCGGTCGCTTATCTCGAATCGGTCGAGGTCGACGCCGGTATAGTGGACCCGGATCTTCTCCGCATCGATGCCCATGCGCGCCATCGACCGGCGCATCGCGTTCGACACCGCGAGCAGCCCGGCGGCATCGTCGGCGGCGCGCTTCACCATCTTGCGCGTGCCCCGGCGCGTGCCCCAATAATGGATGTCGGCGCCGCGCGCCTTCACCGAATAGGGAATGCCGAGGGCGCGGGACAGGCGCTGCGCCACCGGGCCGTCGGGAAAGAAGAAGCTGGCGTCGATGACGTCGAAGGGCTGCTGCGCATGGAGGCGCCGGACCAGCGGCAGGATGGCGCGGGTCATGCCGTGGACGTTGAAGCGGCCGCCGAATTTGGGAATGATCGGAAAGACCGGGCGGTGGACGGTCAGATCCTTCCACCGTTCCTTGGCGGGCAGGGCGCGCAGGGCGGCATAGCGCTTCGCCTTCGACAGCGGCCAGGGCGGAATGCCCAGCGGCGCGACCACCGTGACCCTGACGCCGTCCCGGCTGGCCAGTTCGCGGGCCTGCCGTTCCACGAAGACGCCGAAATTGGGGCGGCTCATGTCCGGGAACAGGGTGGACAGCATCAGGACGTTCAGCGTCATCGCATCTTCCTAGCGGGCGCTCATCAGGCGGCCCTGGTCGACGCAGCGTTAAGGATGAAACCGCCTTTGTCTACAGCCGTCTGACCAATTGGACCGCCACGGCGCCCCAGGGTGGGTCACTGATCACCTGCTGGCGGGTGCCGCTGCCCAGGGGAAGGACGTGCAGCCGGTCGTCCTCCCGCCCGATCAGCCGCCCGAACAGGAAGCGCCCGGCGTGGCGCGGCAACAGCAGGTCGCGGTTCAGCACGCTGGAAAATTCGTCCGGCATGATGCGGCGGCACCAGATTTCGTCACCGCTGCGGTAATCCCCGATGCTGCCCGACACCTGCACGCCCACCATCGCGTCGGCGGGGGCCGGCGGGGCGAGCGAAAGGGGACGGGTGGGCGCCCTTGCGCCCTCCGGCCCCAGCAGCGCGGCCACGGGCACCACATTCTGGCCCGGCAGCGCGACCAGTTCGGAGGAGGCGACGCCCAACGCGCGGGCAATGCGGTTCAACCAGTTGACCGATACGGTTCGGGTGCCGGTTTCCAGGCGACCGATGGTCTGGGCCGTGGTGGGCGGGACGCACAGGGCGCCGACCTGTTCCAGCGTCAGCCCCTTGGCCTTGCGTACCTCCCGGATGCGGGTGATCATGCCATATCCTGTTTTACCTATTTGGTTTTAGTTCTTTCCTACAAACGAGCCGCCATGGCAAGTCCCCTCGCATCCGATTCCTGAAAGGAGAAGCGCCATGGCCACGCAATATGTCGAACGGATCATGGAAGATCCCTTTGGACGGGCGCAGAAGGTGGCGGTCAACCTGCACGAATCGCCCCTCGCCTGGCTGCATGCGCGGGGGCATTTGAGCGAGCGGCATTATCTGGCCGGCGACAGGCTGCGCGCCGATTGGGAGAAGGCGGGGCTGGGTCCGCGGGTCACGATGCGCTGGGACGCCGCGCCGGGGCGGCAGCGCGGCGGAGGCGCGGCGGCGCCCGAACCGGGCCTGGCGCAACTGTCCGCGCGGGAGCGGTTCGACGGCGCGATCCGATCGGCGGGGCCGGGCCTCGCCGATGTGCTGTGGCGGGTCGTCTGCGCGGGCGAGGGATTGAGTGCGGCGGAAAGGGCGCTGGGATGGCCGACGCGCGCGGGCAAGCTGGTGCTGACGCTGGCGCTGGATCGGGTGGCGGCCTGGTATCGGCTGAGCTGAAGCACGCTGCGTTGAATCGAGCCGCCGCGTTCGTGCCGAGGGCTTGTCGAAGGGCTCAGCACGAACGGTTCCGAGCTATTGCATGCGGCCCAGTCGGAAGAGGGCGCTGCCGAATCTCCGGCAGCGCCCTCTTCGCAATGGTCGTTGTCCGTGGCGCGCCGGCTTACTGGGCGCGGGGCGCCGCCGCCGCCGCATTGGCGGGCAGGCCGCCGAGCTGCGTCACCAGCTTGGTATAGGCGTCGAGATAGGCGAGGACGATCACCTGGCCGATCTCCGTATTCTGGTAGCCGCCGCCGCCGGCCGCGGCCAGGCCGCCCATCCAGCCCGCGCCGCCGCCCGCGCCGAAGCTGAGGTCCGACTTGCGGGCATAGCCTTCCGTCAGCGCTTCTTCCTCGGTCGTGCGGGCGTTGACGATGGAGAGCGTCACATTGGCCTCGCTTTTCTTGATCGAGATGCCGCCCGCCAGCGCGCCGATCGTGCGGCCGCCCAGGAAGCCGCCGAGCATGCCGCCCAGCGCGTTGCCGCCCGAATTCTTGTTGGAGGAGACGATGTCGGGCTGGAGATAATAGTCAGCCGCCTTCACCTGGCCCTTGCCCAGGTTCGACCCGGCCTGAAGTTCGCCGGAGTCGGCCATGGCGCGCTCCATATTGCGGCTGGCCATGGCGCGGCCGCGATTGACGATGCCGAAGCAGCCCGACTGCTGGATGAACACCTTGAGGATCGCCTCCGGGCTGCCCAGGTTCAATTCCCGCCACCACTGGTTGTCCGGGTCGACGATGGCAACCGTGCCGAGGCGCCGGGTGCAATGAGGAATTTCGGCGGTTTTCTTGGCCTGCTGCTGCCGGGCGGACGAGCCCTTGTCGGCGGCCATCGCCGGAGAAGCCGCGACAGCCAGGCCGGCTGCGGCAGCGACGAACTTCGCGAACACACGCATTGTCATGCACCCCTGAAAGTTGCTGAAGTCGTTTTGATTTTGTGGCGCCCCGTTATTTGCCCCAAGCTCTAGCACAACCGCGGGGCCGCGCAAGCAATGCGAATGGGTATCGCCGCTATTGCCCTCCATGCGCGATCCTGCTGACAGGCCCGCAAATGGCTGCTATCGGCGCGGCCATGACCGATCTCTCGCACATCCGCAATTTCTCGATCATCGCCCATATCGACCATGGCAAGTCGACCCTGGCCGACCGCCTGATCCAGCGCACCGGGGGCCTGACCGACCGGGAGATGTCGGCCCAGGTGCTCGACAATATGGATATCGAGAAGGAGCGCGGCATCACCATCAAGGCGCAGACCGTGCGCCTCGACTATGTCGCGAAGAATGGCGAGACCTATGAGCTGAACCTGATGGACACGCCGGGCCATGTCGACTTCGCCTATGAGGTGAGCCGGTCGCTGGCGGCGTGCGAGGGCGCGCTGCTGGTGGTGGACGCGGCGCAGGGCGTGGAAGCGCAGACGCTGGCCAACGTCTACCAGTCGATCGAGCATGACCATGAGATCGTGCCCGTCATCAACAAGATCGACCTGCCCGCCGCCGAGCCGGAGAAGGTGAAGGCGGAGATCGAGGAGGTGATCGGCCTCGACGCGTCGGAAGCCGTGCTGGCGAGCGCCAAGGCCGGGATCGGCATCGACGACATATTGGAGGCGGTGGTCGCCAAGATCCCCGCGCCCAAGGGCGACCGGGACGCGCCGCTGGAAGCGATGCTGGTCGATAGCTGGTACGACCCCTATCTGGGCGTCGTCATCCTGGTGCGCGTCGTCAACGGCGTCATCAAGAAGGGGCAGAACATCAAGTTCATGATCGGCGGCACCGAGCATCTGATCGACCGCGTCGGCTGTTTCCGGCCCAAGATCGAGCAACTGGGCGAACTGGGGCCGGGCGAGATCGGCTTCATCACCGCGCAGATCAAGGACATCAGCCAGACCCGCGTCGGCGACACCATCACCACCGTCAAGAATCCGGCGAAGGCGCCGCTGCCCGGCTTCAAGGAAGTGCAGCCGGTGGTGTTCTGCGGCCTGTTCCCGGTCGACGCCAATGATTTCGAGAAGCTGCGCGAATCGATCTCCAAGCTGCGGCTTAACGACGCCAGCTTCTCCTTCGAGATGGAGACGTCGGCGGCTTTGGGCTTCGGCTTCCGCTGCGGCTTCCTGGGGCTGCTGCATCTGGAGATCATCCAGGAGCGGCTGAGCCGGGAATATGACCTCGACCTCATCACCACCGCGCCGTCGGTGGTGTATGAGATTCACATGAATGACGGGACGGTGCGGCATTTGCACAATCCGGCGGACATGCCCGACGCCAACCATATCGACTATATCGAGGAGCCGTGGATCGAGGCGGTGATCTATTGCCCCGACGAATATCTGGGTTCGATCCTGAAGCTCTGCCAGGACCGGCGCGGCATCCAGAAGAACCTGACCTATGTCGGCGGGCGCGCGCAGGTGACCTATGAACTGCCGCTCAACGAGGTGGTGTTCGATTTCTACGACCGGCTGAAGTCGATTTCGCGGGGCTATGCCAGTTTCGACTATCATCAGATCGGGGCGCGGGAAGGCGACCTCGTCAAGATGAGCATCCTCGTCAACAACGAGCCGGTCGACGCGCTCAGCATGATCGTCCACCGGGGCAGCGCCGAATCGCGCGGGCGCGGCATGTGCGAGCGGCTGAAGGACCTGATCCCCCGCCACCTGTTCAAGATTCCGATCCAGGCGGCGATCGGCGGCAAGGTGATCGCGCGCGAAACCATTGCCGCGATGCGTAAGGATGTGACCGCCAAATGCTATGGCGGCGACATCACCCGCAAGAAGAAGCTGCTGGAGAAGCAGAAAGAGGGCAAGAAGCGGATGCGCGAATATGGGTCCGTGCAGATCCCGCAGGAAGCCTTCATCGCGGCGCTGCGCATGGGGGATGAGGGCTGAGGCAGACCGGAATAGGGTGGGCCTTCCCCATATCGTCATGCTGAACTTGTTTCAGCATGACGGGTTTGATGGGGCAGTTCGCAGCGCTCGGATGTCGGATCATTCCGCCGCCAGATGGTCCCGGAACCAGGCGGCGGTTTCCTCCTCGCTCAGTTCTCCGGCGGCGAGAGCGAGCATCATGCCTATGGCGTCTTCCGGCGCGAAACGCAGAGCGACGCCGTTCAGAGCCAGGAACAGACGCGCAAGCACCCAGGCGGTGCGCTTGTTGCCGTCGACGAAAGGATGATTGCGCGCAATCCCGAAGGCGTATGCCGCCGCCAAGGCGCAAGGATCATCCTCACCATAGGTCCAACGGTTGATTGGCCTTGCAAGGGCGGAGTCGAGCATTCCGGCATCGCGCACGCCCATGCCGCCGCCATGCTCGGCGAGCTGGCGGTCATGAACGGCATTGGCTATGTCGGAGTCGAGCCAGACCGGCTCTACCCTGTCGTCGGCGGCCATGAAGCAGGCTTACTGCGCCAGCACGCGCAGAATATCGCGATCCTCGCGCATGATCTGTTCGGCAAGAGCCATCTTTGCCTCGAAGTCGGGATTATTCGCGGTCAGCCGGATACCGTCGGGCGCTTCGCTGACATAAAGACTGTCGCCCAGGCCGACGCGTAGCCGCGCCAGCACCTCCTTGGGCAGGATGACCCCGGCGGAATTGCCGATCTTCGTAATCTTGAGCGGTGCGTTCATACAGATGTTATAACCATGATCCGGTCGCGGCGCAAGCCCGGCGGCCTTGACGGCGGCGGGGCGTCCATGGTCAATGCAGGGGTATCAGCGTCAGGGGACCGGCATGAGCGAGACATGGCTGTATGATGAGCATCCCGCGATGTTCCGCGCCCATCCCTTCCTGTTCCTGCTGCTGCTGATTTCCGTGGTCGGCATTCTGGCCATCGGCGTGTGGTGGGTGTTGCGCAAGGGCGAGCGGCTGGCGCTTTCCGACCGGGAAGTGCTGTTGGAGCGCGGCCTGCTCGCCAAGCAGCGGACGGAGATCGCGCTTTCCAGCATCCGCAGCGTGCGCATCACCCAGACGCTGGGCCAGCGCATCTTCAACGTCGGCAATGTGGAGCTGTTCAGCGCGGGCGACATGGCGGAAATCGCGATCAAATCCATGCCGCGGCCCGACCGCATCCGGGCGATCGCGGCTTCCCGCAATCTCGACCTGCTGCCCCAGCGGTAGGAATAGCCAACAGCCTCTTGACTTGACCGCATTTATTTCAACGATAGTGCAATAGCGAGAAGGGGCGCGTTGGAGCGCCCACGGCCAGCAGGAAGGACGCCGGAGGAACGCCGGTCCGCAGTGGCGCGGGCGGGTGATTGCAAGGGGTCGTCGTGCATGGGCTTGCGTGTGATGCCGTCGTTGCCGGAACTGACCGCGCAGCAGCAGGACGATGTCCGCCAGGCTTGCGGTTTCGCCTGCGTCCGATGTGGCGTGACCATCTACCGTTATCTGCGGCTGCCGGAGAGTCATGGGGTGACGCTGCTCTGCCCGACCTGCCACGGGCTGGTCGAGGAAGGACGGCTGACGCCGATGCAGGTGCAGGGATTCCATGCCAATCCGGTCGTGCGGCAGCGCCATTTCGCGCGCGACCGCCTGCCCTTTTCGCCGGAACTGCCGACGCTGATCATGGGCGGCTCCCAATTGCTGAGGGACACGCCGATCCCGCTGACGCTGGAGGGCGAGCCGATTCTGATCTTCGCCCCGCCGCGCCGCAGCAATGGGGCAACGCGGATCAGCGTGCGCATGGGCGGCCCCGATGGCGAGCCGGTGCAGGTGGTGAACGGCAATGAATGGATGCCGACGGACGGTAGCTGGCATTTCCTGCTGCGCGGCGACCGCTACAGCATGATGGCGGCGCGGGGCGAGGGGCTGGCGGTGCTGCGCATCGTGGCGCGGAACCGGATCGCGGTGGAGCATTTGCGCACCACCATTCGCGGACGCAGGCTGGAGGCGACGCCCGACTGGCTGGAGATCGACGGCAAGCGCTATGTCGGGCGGATCGGCAGCGGGACGTTGATCGGGCTGGAATGTTGATTGCCGTGGAAAACCACGTGCTCCTGCGAAGGCAGGAGCCTAGTTCCAACACCTGATCTGGGCTCCTGCCTTCGCAGGAGCACGTGGTTTATTCCGTCCCGGACTTAGCCGCAGCGGGCGGAGGTGATCGCCATCTTGCCGTCATAGCTGACGGTCAGCCGGTCGGCGCGGAAATCCATGGTCATCGCCATGCCCGGCGCGCCCCAGCGCAGCGTGCGCGCGCCCGACGCCTTCAGCAATTCCGCTCCGGTCGCCGCGCTGGCGGTCTGGCCGAGGAAGCGGTCCAGCCCCTGGTCGCGGCATGGACCTTCGGCGGCGGGCGGCGGCGCGGCGGGGCCTTCGCCGTTCGCGCCCGCGCAGGCGGCCAGAAGGGGAAGGAAAATCAGCGCCGCCGTCCGCATCGTTCCTGACTCCTATTGCGTGCGGGTCATCTTGAGGCGGCCGTTCTTGACAGCGAAGGCCAGGCGACCCTCCACCAGGTCGACCGCGTCGCGGCCGAACTGTTCATAGCGCCAGCCTTCCAGGATGGCGAGGTCTTCCCGCACGCCGGCCGCCAGCGCATCGATGTCGTCGCTGCGGGCGATGAGGCGGGCGGCGACGTTGATGTCGCGGGAACGGATTTTCAGCAGCAGCTTCAACAGGTCCGCCACCAGCGCGCCGTCCTTGCCCAGGCCGGGGCGCTTGGGGTCGCGCTCCGGCATTTCCTCCTTGGCGAGCGGAGCGTGGCTTGCCAGCGCCAGCATCAGGCGGTTGCCGATGTCGTTGGTCTTCCAGGTGGCGGACAGGCCGCGCACCTTGCCCAGGTCGTCCTGCGTGCGCGGCGGGTGGCTGGCGATGTCGGCCAGCGTCTCGTCCTTGACGATGCGGCCGCGGGGCAGGTTCTTGTCCTGCGCCTCCATCTCGCGCCATGCCGCCAGCGCCTTCAGGCGGCCCAGCACGTCGGCCTTGCGGCTGGCGATGCGGACGCGTTGCCAGGCCTCGTCCGGCTTGTTCTCGTAATTGGACGGGTCGCTGATCCGCTCCATCTCCTGGTCCAGCCAGTCGCCGCGGCCGGTGCGGCGCAGTTCCTCCAGCATCTTGGGGAATATCTGGATCAGGTAGGTGACGTCGCCGATCGCATAGTCGATCTGCCGCTTGTCGAGCGGGCGGCGCGCCCAGTCGGTGAAGCGCGCGCCCTTGTCGAGTTGCACGCCCAGCCAGGCGTCGACCAGATTGCCGTAGCCGATCTGCTCGCCCAGCCCCAGCGCCATCGCCGCGATCTGCGTGTCGAACAGCGGATGGGGCGTCTTGCCGGTGAGGTTGTAGATGATCTCCAGATCCTGGCCGCCCGCGTGAAAGACCTTCAGCACGTCCTCATTGTCGACCATCAGGTCGAGCAGGGGCGACAGGTCGAGGCCGGGCGCCTTGGGATCGATGGCGGCCGCCTCATGCTCGTCGGCGACCTGCACCAGGCAGAGGTCGGGCCAATAGCTGTTTTCGCGCATGAATTCGGTATCGACCGCGATATAGGGCGACTTGGCGATCCGGGCGCAGAATTGGGCGAGAGTCTTGCTGTCGGTAATCAGCGGATGGATTTGCATATGGTCTTCGATCTTATTATGGGCTGGCCCGTCGCGCACGGGCTCGTCAATGCTTGACAGGACTGCCCATAGCGGCGCTGCAACAATTTGTCATTTGCGTAAAACGAAGCTGAAAGACCAAAAACGCCATGCATCCCTATCGCACCCACACCTGCGGCGCCCTTACGACGGCGGAGGTCGGCAATGAGGTGCGGGTGTCCGGCTGGGTGCACCGCAAGCGGGACCATGGCGACCTGGTCTTCATCGACCTGCGCGATCATTATGGCATGGTGCAGATCGTCACCGAAGTCGACGGGCCGGTGTTCCGGGTAATCGAATCGCTGCGGGCGGAAAGCGTCGTGACGGTGACGGGCAAGGTGGTTGCGCGGGCGAAGGAAGCGGTGAACCCGAACCTGCCCACCGGCGAAATCGAGATTCGCGCTCTGGACGCGGTGGTGCTGTCCGCCGCCGCCGACCTGCCGCTGCCGGTCGCGGGGGAGCAGGAATATCCGGAGGACATCCGCCTGCGCTATCGCTTCCTCGACCTACGGCGTGAGACGCTGCACGCGAACATCGTCAAGCGGACGAAGATCATCTCCGACATGCGCCGCCGCATGGAAGGGGCGGGCTTCACCGAATATTCGACGCCGATCCTGACCGCCAGCAGCCCGGAAGGCGCGCGCGACTTTCTGGTGCCCAGCCGCATCCATCCGGGGAAATTCTACGCCCTGCCGCAGGCGCCGCAGCAATACAAGCAGTTGCTGATGGTCGCGGGCTTCGACCGCTATTTCCAGATCGCGCCCTGCTTCCGCGACGAAGACCCCCGCGCCGACCGGCTGCCGGGCGAATTCTACCAGCTCGACCTGGAAATGAGCTTCGTCACGCAGGAGGATGTGTGGAACACGATGGAGCCGGTGATCGCTGAGGTGTTCGAGGCGTTTGCCGACGGCAAGCCCGTGACCCCGGCGGGCAGCTTCCCGCGCATCCCCCATGCCGAGGCGATGCTGAAATATGGGTCGGACAAGCCCGATCTGCGCAACCCGATCCTGATCGCCGACGTCACCGAGCATTTCCATGGCTCCGGCTTCGGCATCTTCGCCTCTCTGGTGGAAAGCGGCAGCGTGATCCGCGCGATTCCCGCGCCGGGCGCTGGCGCGGGCAGCCGCAAATTCTTCGACGACATGAACAATTGGGCGCGCAGCGAAGGCTATTCGGGCCTGGGCTATATCAACATCAAGGACGGCGTGCCCGGCGGCCCCATCGCCAAGAATCATGGCGAGGAACGGACGGCGAAGCTGATCGAGGCGCTGGGCCTGGGGCCGAACGACGGCGTGTTCTTCGCGGCGGGCAAGGAAGGCCAGGCGGCGAAGCTGGCGGGCCTGGCGCGGATTCGCGTGGGTGAGCAGCTCGACCTGATCGACAGGGATCGCTTCGAACTCTGCTGGATCGTCGACTTCCCCTTCTACGAATATGATGAGGACACCAAGTCCATCGACTTCGCACACAACCCCTTCTCCATGCCGCAGGGGGGGCTGGACGCGCTGGAGAATCAGGATCCGCTGAGCCTGAAGGCCTATCAGTACGACATGGTGTGCAACGGCTATGAGATCGCTTCGGGCTCGATCCGCAACCAGTCGCCGGAACTGATGGTCAAGGCGTTCGAGAAGGTGGGCCTCAGCCAGGCGCACGTGGAGGAGCGCTTCGGCGGCCTCTATCGCGCCTTCCAATATGGCGCGCCGCCCCATGGCGGCATGGCGGCGGGCGTGGACCGCATCGTGATGCTGCTCTGCGGGGCGCAGAACCTGCGGGAGATCACGCTGTTCCCGATGAACCAGCGCGCCGAAGACCTGCTGATGGGCGCGCCCAGCCCGGCGGAGTTCAAGCAGTTGCGCGAACTGCACATCCGGGTCGTGGAGCCGCAGGCCAAGGCCTGAAATCCTTTCGGTCCCATGCTTGTCAAAGCCCCGCTCCTGTTCTCTAAGGGAGCGGGGCTTTGCTGTTCGGGAGTTGAGGGATGACCATCGACCTCGCCGACTATGAGAAGGGCGCGAAGTTCAAGGGCGACTATGAGGCCAGGCTTGCCGAATTGCAGGAGCGGCTCGCCAAGATACAGGTCGCGCACATCATCCACGACCGGCGCAGCGTCATCCTGCTGGAGGGATGGGACGCGGCGGGCAAGGGCGGCATCATCAAGCGCATGACCGCGCAGTGGGATCCGCGCTATTACAAGGTCCATCCCATCTCCGCCCCGACCGAGGAGGAGCGCGACCGGCATTTCCTCTGGCGCTTCTGGACGCGCCTGCCCGCCGGGCGCAACATCGCGATCTTCGACCGAAGCTGGTACGGCCGGGTGCTGGTCGAGCGGGTGGAGGGCTTCTGCTCCAGGGGCGAGTGGAAGCGCGCCTATGAGGAGATCAACGCCTTCGAAAGGCAGCAGGTCGACGCCGGGACCAACATCGTCAAGCTGTTCGTCCACATCACGCAGAAGGTGCAGGACGAGCAGCTTGCCGAGCGGCTGGACACCCCCTGGAAGCGGTGGAAGACCGGCGCGGACGATTATCGAAACCGGGCCAGGCGGGCGGATTATCTGGACGCCATGCACGACATGTTCCGCAAGACCGACACGAAGGCGGCGCCCTGGCAGGCGATCGACAATAATCACCGCCGCGCCGGGCGGATCGCCGCGCTGGAGCATGTGGCGAGGCGGCTGGAGAAGCTGGTGCCGATGGATTTTCCGGAAGCCGATCCGGAGGTGGTGAAGCTGGCGGCCGAGGCATATGGCTACAGGAAAATGCCGTAGCCCGAAAAGGGCTGGCTTCGGGCGGAATTCGGGTTAGGCTCTCCCTCCATAAAGAAGGAGAGGATGCATGCTCGTCATGTTCGTGGGCGCCGACCGGACCGAAACCGCCGTCAATGCCGCGCAGGTCACCTTCATATCCTCCGTGACCGACGGCACCCGCATCCGCTTCGGCGAAGGGCGCAGCGTCACCGTGATAGAGCCGATCGCCGAGGTGATGGAGCGACTCAACGTCATATTGCGGCGGGATGATTAGCGGGGTTTCGGTTGGAGGGTGGACCTATCCTATTCCTCCCCATCGATAGATGGGGAGGGGGACCAGCCGAAGGCTGGTGGAGGGGAAGGGGGCACGACCTCCGAATTCCCCCTCCACCACGCTTCGCATGTCGAAGAGAGTCACGTGCCTCTCTTCGACCCTTCCCACGCTTCGCGCAGGGAGGAATTGAGGGCAGTCACTCCGGGTAGCGGATTTCCATCACCTCATATTCCTTCTCCCCAGCCGGGAGCATCACGCGGCGCAGGTCGCCTACCGCCGCGCCGCGCAGGGCGCGGGCTATCGGGGTGCTCCAGCCGATGCGGCCGGCGCTCGCCTCCGTCTCGTCATTGCCCACCAAAGTGACGGTGCGGCGCCTGTCGTCCTCGTCCGCGATGGTGACGGTCGCGCCGAAATAGACCTTGCTCTTGTCGGGCTGCTGGCGCGGGTCGACGACCTTCGCGTCCTTCATCTTTCGCGAGAGGCGCTTCAACTGCCCGTCGATCTCCCGCATCCGCTTGCGGCCGTAGAGATAGTCACCATTCTCGGAGCGGTCGCCATTGCCCGCCGCCCAGCTTACCACTTCCACGATCTTCGGGCGCTCGACGCCGAGAAGCTGGTCATATTCGGCGCGCAGCTTCGCGAAGCCTTCCGGAGTGATGTAATTGGGGTGAGGGTTGCTCATGATGAACCCTCCCTACCCGTTCGCGTCGAGCGAAGTCGAGACACGTCATGCCCGGCGTTTCCCGACTTCGCTCGAAACGAACGGAGGAGACAGCTTAGGCAGCGTGGACAAATTCAAGACTTGCCGGACTGAGTGATTTTTTGGGGGGGGCGGACGTTCCCCTATTCGTCACCCCGGGCTTGACCCGGGGTCCCGCTGCCTTTTCAGGCGAGCACTCAGAAAGAAAGCGGGACCCCGGATCAAGTCCGGGGTGACGGTGGGGCAATGTCAGCTAAGGCCATTTCACGACATTTCCGAATTTGTCCACACACCCTAGCCCGGCGTCTGTTTGCCGAGATATTTGGACAAGGGCGTCGTCGTGCCCCTGAAGCGCGCCCGCCCAGGGTTCATCGCCTCGTACACCACGGCGTTTTCCAGCACGCGCTGGACATAGTTGCGCGTTTCGAACAGCGGGATCTGCTCGATCCAGCGCAGAATGTCGGCGCCGGGCAGGCGGGGGTCGCCATTGGCGCTGATCCAGCGGTTCACATTGCCCGGCCCGGCATTATAGGCCGCCACCGCCAACGGATAGCTGCCGCCATAATAGTCCAGCATCCGCTGGAAATAGGAGGAACCCAGCATGATGTTGTAGCTGGGGTCGTTGAGCGAACTGGGGTCGTAGCTCATCCCCAGCTTGCCCGCCTGTTCGCGGGCGGTCCCGGGCATCAACTGCATCAATCCCCGCGCCCCGGCGTGGCTGACGATCTGCCGGTCGAACTGGCTTTCCTGCCGGGCGATGGCGTGGACCATGGTCCAGTTATATTGCGCTTCGGACGGCACGGGCACGCGGGGGAAGGCGCTTGTCCCATAGCCGGTGAGGCCGCTGGACACGGCGCGGCGGCCGACCATCACGCCCATGTCGGGGCGGCCGATGCTCTGCGCCAGTTCGACGGCCAGATAATGGTCGGCGTCGCTGTCGGCATTGTTGGCGATGGCGCGGGCGAATTTGCTCTGATCCTCCCAATAGCCCATCTGGCCCAGCGCCTTCACCGCCCGGACGACCGATCGGTTGGCGAAGGCGGCGCGTTCGCTCGCGGAGATTTCCACCGGGCGCTCCACGGCGGCGGGAGCGGGGATCGGGCGGCCCAGCCGTTCAAGCGCGAGCTGGCCGTAAAACTGGTCGGGAAAGGCCCCGGCGCGGGCGAAATAGCTGTTCGCGCTGGCGGCGTCCCCGGCCTGGAGCGCGGCGCGGCCCGCCCAGTAAAAGCCCTTGGACTGGGTCTGCGGCGACTTGGCGGCGGTGGCGTAGCGGCGGAACATCTCCATCGCGTCCAGCGGCTTGCCGAGATTGTAGAAGGCCGTCGACCCCGCCAGCCAGGCTAGGCTGGTATAATCGTCGCGCTCGCCGATGGGCCGGGTGCTGACGTCGGTGCCGGGCAGATAGGCGTCGTCCAGCTTGCTGGCGATGCCGTAGGCGAAGCTCCACTGGCTGTCGTTCGCGGCGGCGCGCGCCTGGGTCAGCAGCACCTCATACCATTTTTCCGCGTCGCCGGGGCGGAAGGTCAGCGCCGGCCGGTTGGCCAGATATTGACGCCCGGCGATCCAGTTGCCGGTGTTGAGCAGCCATGCCGCCTTGTCCGCGACGAAGCCCGCGTCGGTCGCGCCGACGGCTTCGGCCAGTTGCATCTTCATCGCGGCGTCGGGCGCCTTCTGGCGGAAGGCGATGCGCGCCTCATAGACGGGGCGGCGGGCGGGCGAGACATAGGCCAGCATCCGCTGCGCGCCGAACATGTCGCCCTTCCACAGCAGGGCGTCGGCGCGCAGGTCATGCTCCGCCGATGTCCAGCCGGAGCCGAACAGCGAGAGCAATCGCGCCTCGTCATCGGGGGAGAGGGTGCCGCCGATCCATGCGTTGCGCGCCGCGATCCGCGCTTCGCCCATGCGGCCCTGCTGCATCAGCGCCAGCGCGTAACGGGCGTTGCCGGTCGCGGTGCGCGGCGGGAAGCGGGCGAAGAAGGCGACGACCTGCCCCGGATCGTAGCTGTTGGGATTGATGCCGGTTTCCGCCAGCCGCCGCATCCGGTCCTCCCCCGGCCAGCCGGGATTGGCCATGATGAAGCTCATATAGGTCGAAGACCCCAGCCCATCGCTCTGCTGGAGCGCGCGCCACTGGCTGATCGTGCCGGAGATCGAAGGATCGCTCGCCACGCCGATTCGGCTTTGCGCCTGCTGCCAGGGGCTGGGCTCCGTGGAGCGGGGAATCGGCTGCACCACGGCGCCCGGCGGATAGGCCGAGGCGGGCGCGGGGACGGGGGTTTCGGTCTGGGCGCTGGCGCCGGCCGTGAAAAGCAGAAGGGCGATCAAAGGCATACGAACCGTAAGGGTTTCCGGGGCAGTTTCGAGACAGGAGAGCGATACCCTACTGGACATTATCGCAATTGCATCCTTATCAGGCCCTGAATGACGCGCTATAGCGCGCCGTTCGCGTGTTTCACGCTATCATGCCCCGGAATCCCGGTGAGTTGAAGGAGTTTGTTGCATGTTTTCCGGGTCGATTCCGGCGCTGATCACGCCCTTCCGCGACGGGGCGGTGGACGAGGCGGCTTTCCGCGCCTTCGTCGACTGGCAGATCGGGGAAGGCAGCAGCGCCCTCGTTCCCTGCGGCACGACGGGCGAAAGCGCGACCATGACGGTCGAGGAGCATAATCGCGTCATCGCCATCTGCGTCGACCAGGCGGCGGGCCGCGTGCCGGTGATCGCCGGTTGCGGATCGAACGACACCCGAATCGCGCTGGAGCATATGTTCGCGGCGCAGGCGGCCGGGGCGGATGCGGCGCTGGTCGTCGCGCCCTATTACAACAAGCCCAACCAGGAGGGGGTCTACCGGCATTTCGCGCATCTGGCGGAGCGCTGTTCCCTGCCCATCATCCTCTACAATGTGCCCAGCCGCACCATCACCGACATCGGCGTCCCGGTGATCCACCGCCTGTCGGAGGAGTTCCAGACCATTGTCGGCATCAAGGACGCCACCGGGAATCTGGGGCGGGTCGCCGCGCAGCGGCTCGCCTGCCGGGCCGATTTCTGCCAGCTTTCCGGCAATGACGAAACGGCGCTGGGATTCAACGCGATGGGAGGGAAGGGCTGCATTTCGGTCACGGCCAATGTCGCGCCGCGCCTGTGCGCCGAATTCCAGCAGGCGACGGAGAACGGCGATTGGGATGGTGCCCTGGCGCTCCAGGATCGTCTCTACCCCCTGCATGATGCCCTGTTCAGCGACGCTTCACCCGGCCCGGTCAAATATGCCCTCACGCGGGTCCGCCCCGACATGCCCGGCGACGTCCGCCTGCCGATCACCTGGCCGTCGGAATCGAGCCGCGCCGCGGTGGACCGGGCGCTGGAGATCGCGGGACTGGTTTGAGAAGGGGACTATCCCCATCTTCCGTTCGCGCAGAGCAGGCCTTGAGCTTGTCGAAAGGCCGTATCGAAGGACGGGGATGTGCCAAATGCTTCGATACGGAGCTTCGACAGGCCCAGCCCCTGCTCTGCGCGAACGGATAGTTTAGAGAAGTCTGATTGAACGATAATGGCCCGTCCCCGTCCCGAAGCCTTCGACAAGAAGAAGATCGTCGCCGAGAACCGGCGCGCCCGTTTCGAATATTTCCTGGAGGATGTGTTCGAGGCCGGCATCGCCCTGCAAGGCACAGAGGTCAAGTCTCTGCGCTTCGGCGAGGGCAATATCGCGGAAAGCTATGCCGAGGTGAAGGGCGAGCAGGTGTGGCTAGTCAACAGCAACATCCCCGAATTCAGCCATGGCAACCGCTTCAACCATGAGCCGAAACGCCCCCGCAAGCTGTTGCTGCACCAGCGGGAGATCGCCCGGATGCACGGCGCCGTCGAGCGCAAGGGCATGACGCTGGTGCCGCTGTCCATCTATTTCAACAGCCGGGGCAAGGCGAAGGTCGAGTTGGCGCTGGCCAAGGGCAAGAAGACCCATGACAAGCGCGACACGATCAAGGAACGCGACTGGAAACGCGACCAGCAGCGCATCATGAAGGCGCATCGCTGATGGACAATCGACTTTCCCGCTGGTGGCACGCCAATGCGCCCACCCGCGAGTCGCTGGAAAACAACCGCTTTCTGGCCCCGGTGGCGCATCGCGTGCTGGAACCCTCGTTGTGGCGCTTCACCCGGCGGTCGGTGCCGCGCGGCGTGGCGCTGGGGCTGCTGGTCGGCATCTTCCTGCTGATCCCCGGCGTGCAGATTGCGGGCGCGGCGCTGCTGGCGCTGCCGTTCCGGGCGAATATTCCGCTGGCGGCGGCGATGACGTTCCTGTCCAATCCCGCCACCACGCCGCTGTTCCTGATGGCTTCGGTGTGGATGGGCAACTGGATGTTGGGGCGGACGGCGGATGCTTCGGGCTTCATGGCGCTGATCGATCGGCACGCCTCGATCCGCGAATGGTGCGCCTGGCTCTTTTCGGAGGCCGCGCCTGCCATGCTGCTGGGGCTGGCGCTGATTTCCCTGGCTTTCGCGGTGGTCGGCTATTTCCTGGCCGACTGGATCTGGCGCCATCGCATGGGGCGGAAATGGCATGCGCGCAAATTGAGGATTGGCAAGGCGCGCGAAAGCGGCGCATTGGAGGAAATCGCTTCGGCCTGAGGGGGTTGGGGCGGCAAGTCCATTGTGGATGCAGGGGGCGCGTGTGATCAGGGATGGAGACGCTTGGGCGGCTGACCGGCCATCGCCGCTTGCCCTGCCGCTGCTGGTCCTGCTGGCGCTGATTTCCGCCGGGCTGGTGATCTATGCCGCCGGGAACTGGGCGCTGGGCGCGGGCTTCGGCGCGGCGGTGCTGGCCGGAGCGGCGCTGCTGAGCTGGTATCGCAGGCTCCATCCGCCGGAAGTGGCGGTGGGGGAGGCCGTGCCCGACTGGACGGTGGCGCGGGCGGCGGCGGACGCATCCAACATGGCGATCGCCGTCACCGACCGGGCCGGGCGGCTGGTCTGCGCCAGCGACCTGTTCGGGGAGTGGTTTCCCGGCTTTCCCACGCCGCCGCATGTCACCGGCGATGCGCCCCTGTCCGACAGCCTGGGCCACGCCGCCCGCGCCGCCTGGCGCGACGGCGAGGCGCGGGTGGAGGGGATCGTGCAGGGCGCGCTGCGGCTGGACGCCTTCCTGTGCCGCACCGGCCGTTCGGAGGATTATCTGCTGTGGCGCTTTTCCCCCGTGCGCCAGCCCAGCGCGCTGGACGATGTGCATCGCCTGCTGACCGGGGAGGCCGGGCGGCAGTTGGGCGAAGCGGGCATCATGGCGGTGATGATCGGCGGGGAAGGGCGCATCCGGGCCGCCAACGGCGCCTTCCTGCTGCGCGCCGCCGGGCGGATCGACGCCAATATCACCGGGCGCGACTTCGCCGCCCACATGCGGGTGGACGACAAGGGGCGGCTGTTCCTGGCGCGGGAGGAATCGGGCGGCGTTCCGTTGCGGCTGTTGCAGGTGCCGTTGAAGCGCGCCGCCCAGCCGGCGGGCGCGCAATCGGGCGCGCAGGACGGGCCGATGCTGCTGCTGCTGATCGACGAGCCGGCGGGCAATGCGGGCGGGACGTCGGCGCTTTCCTATATCGAGACGCTGTTGTCGCTGCTGCCCTTTGGCCTTGCCATGGCGGATCGCGACGGGCGCGTGCTGTTCATGAACAAGGCCTTTTCGCGGGCCGCGGGCGTCAAGCCGGAGGAGAAGCCGAGCTATCCCGGCGACCTGGTGGTGCGGGAAGATCAGGCGGCGGTGGCCGACGCGGTGCGGCGCTTCGCGGTCGGACCGCAAATGTCGGGCGACGTCGCCGTGCGCATGCGCAACCAGCCCGACGAGCCGATCGCGCTCAGCCTGGCGGGCGTGCGCGGGCTGGGCGAGGCGGCGGTGCTGCTCTCGCTCAAGGACAATAGCGAGGAGAGCAAGCTCAAGCGGCAGGTGGCGCAGGCGACCAAGATGCAGGCGATCGGCCAGCTTGCCGGGGGCGTGGCGCACGATTTCAACAATATCCTGACCGCGATCATCGGCCATTGCGACCTGATGCTGATGCGCCATACGCCGGGCGACAGCGACTATGACGACATCCAGCAGATCAAGTCGAACAGCAACCGCGCTGCGGGGCTGACGCGGCAGTTGCTCGCCTTCTCGCGCCAGCAGACGCTGCGGCCGCAGATATTGCAGTTGCCCGACATCGTCGCGGACGTTTCCAACCTGCTGAAGCGCCTGCTGGGCGAGAGCGTCAAATTGGAGGTCACCCATGGCCGCAATCTGGGCGCGGTGCGGGCGGACCCCGGCCAGTTGGAGCAGGTGATCGTCAACCTGGCCGTCAACGCCCGCGACGCCATGCCGGACGGCGGCACGCTCAACATCCAGACCTATGCCGTGCCCGCCGCCAAGGTGCGGGAGATGCGGTCGGACATATTGCCGCCCGCCGACTATACGGCGGTGCGGGTGTCGGACACGGGCCTGGGCATCCCGCCCGACATATTGTCCAAGATCTTCGAACCCTTCTTCACCACCAAGGAACTGGGCAAGGGCACCGGCCTTGGCCTTTCCACCGTCTATGGCATCGTCAAGCAGTCGGGCGGGTTCATCTTCGCGGAATCCGAACTGGGGCGGGGGGCGAGCTTCGTCATCTACCTGCCGGTCTACCAGGGCGCCGACGCCGATCAGGCCGCGCAGCCCAAGGCGCCGGTCCGCCGCAGCGAAACCTGGGGCACCGGCACCGTGCTGCTGGTGGAGGATGAGGATATGGTGCGCGCCGTCGCGGAACGGGCATTGTCGCGTCAGGGCTACAAGGTGCTGACCGCCAATGACGGCGAACAGGGGCTGGAGGTGCTGGCCGGGGACGAGAAGATCGACCTGCTGATTTCCGACGTGGTGATGCCCAACATGGACGGCCCGTCGATGGTGGCGCGGGCGCGGGCGACACATCCCGACCTGCCGGTGCTGTTCATGTCGGGCTATGCCGAGGAACAGTTGCGCAAATCGATCGACATCGCCAATGTGGCTTTCCTCCCAAAACCCTTTTCCGTCAGCCAGTTGGCGGAAGCGGCGCGGGATGCGCTGGCGATGCGGCCGGCGGAATGAACGGCATGATGAACTTCCGCGCGGTTTGTCGATTATGTCGGTGGGAAAACGCCTTTGGGGTTGCGATGGGTAAGATTGGGGACCGCAAGCATGTCTGACGGCAAGACCATCCTGGTCGTGGAGGATGAGGCAATGATCGGCATGATGCTGGAGGATTATCTCGACACGCTGGGATACCGGCTGCACGCCATTGCCGAATCGGTGGATGAAGCCTGCGCCAAGGCGCGGGAGGGCGGATTCGACGCGGCGCTGCTCGACTGCAACCTGCATGGAGAGAAAAGCTGGCCCGTGGCGGACATATTGGCGCAGAGCGGCATACCCTTCGTCTTTGCGACGGGCGGCATGGCGGACGATCTGCCGACGGGCCATGCCGACCGGCCGACGCTGGCCAAGCCCTTCACCATCGGCGCGGTCGAACGCGCTCTCAACAAGGCGCTGGGCGCCGCATAAGAAAATTTCGTTCCCCTCTTGTTCCATTAGAACAAACAGGATACATGGTGGCCACGCGCCATCCGGACCGGCGCGTTCCGCTTGACAGGGGATAGGCCGATGACCGCAATGCTCTCACTCATCGATTCCAAGAAGACGGGGACAATGGACAGACAGAAAGCATTGGAAGCGGCCCTTTCCCAGATCGACCGCGCCTTCGGCAAGGGTTCGGCGATGAAGCTGGGCAGCCGCGAGAAGATCGAGATCGAGGCGATTTCGACGGGATCGCTGGGGTTGGACATCGCGCTCGGCATCGGCGGCCTGCCGCGTGGGCGCATTGTGGAGATTTACGGGCCGGAAAGCTCGGGCAAGACCACGCTGGCGCTGCACGCCATTGCCGAAGCGCAGAAGGCTGGCGGCGTCGCGGCCTTCGTCGACGCGGAACATGCGCTCGATCCCGGCTATGCGAAGAAGCTGGGCGTCGACATCGACGAACTGATCGTGTCGCAGCCGGACACGGGCGAACAGGCGCTGGAGATCGTGGACACGCTGGTGCGGTCGAACGCCATCGACGTGCTGGTGGTCGACTCGGTCGCCGCGCTGGTTCCCCGCGCGGAAATCGAGGGCGAGATGGGCGACAGCCATGTCGGCCTGCAGGCGCGCCTGATGAGCCAGGCGCTGCGCAAGCTGACGGGTTCCATCTCCCGCTCGCGCTGCCTGGTGATCTTCATCAACCAGGTCCGCATGAAGATCGGCGTCATGTACGGCAACCCGGAAACGACGACCGGCGGCAATGCGCTCAAATTCTACGCCTCGGTGCGTTTGGACATTCGCCGCACGGGCCAGATCAAGGACCGCGAGGACATTGTCGGCAACGCGACCCGGGTGAAGGTGGTCAAGAACAAGGTCGCGCCGCCCTTCAAGCAGGTCGAATTCGACATCATGTATGGCGAGGGCGTGTCCAAGATCGGCGAACTGCTCGACATCGGCGTGAAGGCCGGGCTGGTCGAGAAGTCGGGCGCCTGGTTCTCCTATGACTCGGTCCGCATCGGCCAGGGTCGGGAGAATGCGAAAACCTATCTGAAAGAACATCCCGAAATGGCGGAACGGCTGGAAAAGGCGATCCGCGGCAAGACCGAGGAGGTCGCCGAAGGGATGATGGCCGGACCCGAAGCGGAGGATGATGGCGAATAGGCGCTGACGGGCCTTCCGGCCGGATCAACCGGAAGGCTCCAGCGCGGCTCTGCCCGCCTGCCGCTTCACGCACTGAAAAGGCCCGCTGCGCGACTGGCGCGGCGGGCCTTTTACCGGATTGGCCTTTGCTGCACAGGCTTTTCGCCGGGCGACAGTGTCTAAAGCCCTGCGTTCGATCAAATCCACGGCGTTCGTCCTGAGTAGCCACGAAGTGACGCATCGAAGGACCAATCGGCGCAGATGCTTCGATATGGGCCTTCGACTTGCCTGTCTTGAACCCGTCGAAGCACTCAGTCCCTGCTCAGCATGAACGGTGCCGAGTCATTGCACGATGCTCCAGCCTTGGCCACGGCCGTCGGATGGCTTGCCAATCGCAGACCGGGCCATCGGTTCATCGGCGGAAAGGACGATTTGCGGGCAGGAAACGCATCGTCCTCTCGGGGCGCCACTCGTTTCCTTCGAGCGCCCGGGCAGGAGCATGGCGGGGTCCAGCCAAGGCTCCTCGCCGCCTATCGTCCAAACTTCTTCTGCACCTTCCCGTAGCGCAATTTGCGGGTTCCCGGCTTGCCTTCCATGGCCCGGCCCCTGGGCGCCGCCACCTGCTGTTCGGCGGGCAAGCCCAGTTCCTCCGCCTCCAGCTTGCGGATCTCGTCCCGTATCCGCCCGGCTTCCTCGAACTCCAGATCGGCCGCGGCGGCGCGCATCTTCTTTTCCAGATCCTCGATATAGGCGCGCAGATTGTGGCCCATGAGGTGCGGCCGGTCCTCCAGCCCCGTATCCACCGTCACCTGATCCTTCGACGCGACATGGGCGATGATGTCGCCGATGTTCCGCTTGATCGTGGTCGGCGTGATGCCATGCTCCAGATTATAGGCCATCTGCTTCTCGCGCCGCCGCGACGTTTCGTTGAGCGCCCGCTCCATCGACCCGGTAATACGGTCGGCATAGAGGACCACCCGCCCGTCGACATTGCGCGCCGCACGCCCGATCGTCTGGATCAGCGAGGTTTCGGAACGCAAAAAGCCCTCCTTGTCCGCATCCAGGATCGCGACCAGCCCGCATTCGGGGATGTCCAGCCCCTCGCGCAGCAGGTTGATGCCCACCAGCACGTCGTAGACGCCCAGCCGCAGGTCGCGGATCAGCTCGATCCGCTCCAGCGTCTCGACATCGCTGTGCATGTAGCGGACCTTGATCCCGGCCTCATGCATGAATTCGGTCAGATCCTCCGCCATCCGCTTGGTGAGCGTCGTCACCAGCGTGCGATAGCCCTTCTTCGCCGTCTCCTTCGCCTCATGGATCAGGTCGTCCACCTGATCCTCCACCGGCTTGATCTCGACCGGCGGGTCGATAAGCCCGGTCGGGCGGATCACCTGTTCGGAGAAGGCGCCGCCGGTCTGCTCCATCTCCCATGGGCCGGGCGTCGCCGACACGGAAACCGTCTGCGGCCGCATCGCGTCCCATTCGTTGAAGCGGAGCGGCCGGTTGTCGATGCAGCTCGGCAGGCGGAATCCATATTCGGCCAGCGTGATCTTCCGCCGATGGTCGCCCCGCGCCATCGCGCCGATCTGCGGCACGGTCTGGTGGCTCTCGTCCACGAACAGCAGCGCATTTTCCGGCAGATATTCGAACAGGGTCGGCGGCGGCTCGCCGGGCAGTCGGCCGGTCAGGAAGCGCGAATAATTTTCGATCCCCGCGCAGGAGCCGGTCGCCGCGATCATCTCCAGGTCGAAATTGGTCCGCTGCTCCAGCCGCTGCGCCTCCAGCAGCTTGCCCTCGGCGGTCAGTTCCTTCAGCCGCTCGGCCAGTTCGAACCGGATCGCCTCCATCGCTTGCTTGAGCGTCGGTCCCGGCGTGACGTGGTGCGAATTGGGAAAGACCTTCACATAGTCGAGGCTCGCCACCTTCTTGCCGGTCAGCGGGTCGAACTCGACGATGTCCTCAATCTCATTGCCGAAGAAGCTGACCCGCCAGGCCGTATCCTCATAGTGGGACGGGAAAATCTCCAGATTATCCCCCTTCACCCGGAAATTCCCCCGCGCAAAGGCCGCGTCGTTGCGCTTGTACTGCAACGCCACCAGCTTGCGGATGATTTCCCGCTGATCCTCCACCTGGCCCTTCTTCATCGCGAAGGTCATCGCCGAATAGGTTTCGACCGATCCGATGCCGTAGAGGCAGGAAACCGAGGCCACGATCAGCACATCGTCGCGTTCCAGCAGCGCGCGGGTGGCCGAATGGCGCATCCGGTCGATCGCCTCGTTCACGCTGGACTCCTTTTCGATATAGGTGTCCGACCGCGGCACATAGGCTTCGGGCTGATAATAGTCGTAATAGCTGACGAAATATTCGACGGCGTTTTCGGGGAAGAAGCTCCTGAACTCCCCGTAAAGCTGCGCGGCCAGGATCTTGTTGGGCGCCAGCACCAGCGCGGGCCGCTGCAACGCCTCGATCACCTTCGCCATGGTGAAGGTCTTGCCCGATCCGGTGACGCCCAGCAGCACCTGGTCCTTCTCGCCCTGGAGCGCCGTTTCCACCAGTTCGGCGATGGCGGTCGGCTGGTCCCCCGACGGTTCATAGTCGGAAACCAGCTTGAACGGCCTGCCGCCCTCGCTCTTTTCCGGGCGTGCGGGGCGGTGGGGGACGAAGCCTTCGCCGGTCTCCGGCTCGTCCAGCGTGGTGCGGATCTGGATAGACATGGCCCGAATATGGTGCCTTTGGTTGGAGACGCAATCGGCTTCACACTCTCCTGGGGCAGGGAGGCGGAAAAGCCGTGCGCCGCCGTTCCTTTTACGACTTCAATTCAAACGCATCCTGGGGCGGGGGAGGATAAATCACCGGCTTGTCACCATAGCGAGCGCGCAGGGCTGCCTCACGCCGCCGTGCATCGACGATCTCGACATTCATCTCGTCAGGATATTTGAAACTAACGCTGAATTCGCCGTCCTTCACATCATATTCCATCACTGACCAACGCTTGATGGGATCTTCCGATGCCGCATACCAGGACTCGAAAAGAAGGTCTGAAAGAATCTCACTTGCTGAATTATAATAGCGGACGACGTCGCCTTCGTCCTTGAAGACGCTCGGTCCATTCCATCCTTCACCAATCTCCGCATAGAGGAAGACGCCATTTGGATCGCCGCCGACAATCTCCGCCAGTTCCTGTCCGATCTCATTCATCAGCGGCCCTAGATTGTCGAGTTTATCGTCTGCCATTGCTTGCTCCCCTCGGTTCGTTCGGGAAATTTCGGAGATTTCTTTCGCCATTGACGTACCAAGTAACGGTGAGCCTGTAGGGCCGCCTCGATGTTCCCGCATATTGAGGTATGATATCGACAAAGACTTTTTTGCCCGCTCGTAAATCGTTGGCCCAGCTATTTTCCAGTGCTTTATAGGCGCTCCGATTGAAATTGGCATCTTGGGCGAAATGATTGAAGTTGTCGTTCGGCCCGTTGAAGCGAGCAGCGATGAAATGTCCACCATCGTCACCAGAGCGACGATCCGGTTTGCCCGCTTGAATTTGATTGAATCGTGACCGTGCGGTTGTCGGACCGAGAAACAATTGGCCATGGACTTTCTTGACCCGGGCAAGCATGTCCATGTAGAAATCATAGCCATTCTTGCTCTCCCGGCTCATAGCAAAATAATTAGAACAAATCAAGAACAAACGTCGGAACTGTTCCGCATTGCATCGCCGCCGCCCGTTGTTATGGTGGCCAGCAAAATGGAGTGGAAACAGGGAGAATGCCTATGCGTGCGACACTTCCCGTCCTGATCGGCTTGACATCTCTGCTGGCGGCCTGCGGCGAAAAGCCGTCCGGCCAGCCCCAGACCCGCGAGGAGGTCCGTGAGGAGGTGCAGAAGGTTCAGCTCAAGCCCGGCCAGTGGGAGGGCGCCTATGAGCTGGTCGACATCGACATGCCCAACATGCCGGGCGGCGGCGACCAGATGAAAGAGCAGATGAAGAAGATGATGAGCCGCGCCTCCATCAAATATTGCGTCTCGCCGGAGGAAGCCGCCAACCCCAGCGGCAAGATGTTCTCCGGCCAGGAGAACAAGGACTGCGCCTACAAGGGCTTCGACGCGAGCGGCGGATCGGTGAAGGGGGAGATAAGCTGCAAGTCGCAGGGCGGCACGATGAACGCCGTCATGTCCGGCAGCTACGCGCCCGAAAGCTATGAGATGCACATGGACATGAAGATGACCGGCGCCCCCAACGGCATGAACATGAGCATGAAGGCGAAGACCAGCGGCAAATGGATCGGCGCGGCCTGCGCGGAGAAATAAGGGCGAGGCGAGCGGGCGCCCCTGCCCGCAGCAGGCGATGGCAGATTCCTCTTGCGCTTTGCGCGGCTTGGCGCGAGCCTGCCCCCCGTTCCAACAGAGAACAGGGGAGAGGATATGCAGAAATTCGCGCTGGCGGCCCTGCCGCTTGGGCTTGCTCTCGGCTTGGCCGCCTGCGGCAGCAAGCCGGAACCCGCGCCCGAAACGACCGAAGCGCCGATCGTCATGAAAGCGGGCGAATGGACGCTCACCCGCAAGACCACCGGCTACAACACTCCCACCGTCACCCCAGCCGAATATCAGGCCGCGCTGAAGCAGGTGAGCGAGGACAGGGTCTGCATCGCCGTCGACGCGGCCGGCGTGCCGGACGCCAATGCGCTGGCCGGGGATGAGGGCAGTGACTGCACCTACAAGGACAAGCTGATCCGCAAGGGCCGCTTGATCGCGACGCTGAGCTGCACGTCCGGCAAGGGCACGTCCGAAATAGCGCTGGAGGGCAATTTCACCGCCGACACGCTGACCCTGGGCAGCACCATGACCAGGACAGAGGGCGGCCAGCCCGTGCTGCGCACCACCCATGACGTCACGGGCAAGCGCGCCGGGGAATGCACCAAGGCCTGAGGGCCGGTTCGATACCTTCCGTCCGACGCGGCGCCTGCATGCCATGATGGACGGCCGAACCGTCGGCAGGCCGCGCCCTGTCCTTGCATCGGATGGGGACGGCCTGCCGAACGGCGCGCATGGAAATGCCATGGGCCGATCGCGGCAATATCGGCGCCGCCTGGCAGACGCCTCAAGATTTGCGCCTGAGGCCCAACAGCCACGGCTTCACCCCGCGCGTAGGATGGGGCGTGCCGTCGAGCCGCCTGGCGCGGATGATCCGGATCGGCTTGACGATCATCTGCCCGCGCATCGGCCCCGACCCGCAGCAGGTCGGCGCGGCGAGGATCCGTTTCACCACGTCCATGCCCGCGACCACATGGCCGAAGGCGGCATAGCCGATATAGTCGCCCCGCGCATCCATGTTGGGCGTCGGCCCCACGGTGATGAAGAAATTGCCCATGGCCGAATTGGCGCGGTCGGGCCGCGCCATGGACAGCGTCGCGTCCAGATGCCTGATCCCGGTCCGCGTCGTCGGCTCATGCCTGATCGGCGGCAGCGACCGGCGCGCATCCGTGTCTATGCCGCCCTGGATCAGCCCCAGTTGCGGAGCGCTCTTGCGCCGCGCCGCCCGATAGAAGGTGACGCCGTCGAAGCGCCCGTCATCGACATAGGTCAGGAAATTGGCGGAGGTGACCGGCGCCCGCTTATCGTCGGTCGCCACGACGATGGCGCCGACGGAGGTCTCGATGGCCACGCGGGTATGGCCCGGCGTCGGCCGGTTGGCGGGCAGGGCGAGGGCGGGACCGGAGAGGAAGGCTGTCAGCAGGACGAGATAATGCAGGACGGCAGGACGCATCGGCGGGAAGGCACGCTCAGGAAAGAGGGACAAGACCCAAGGCTAGGGTGTGTGGGGATTCAGCCCATGGCGGGCTGCAAATAGCGGCTTTCTGCGCTTCCGGTGCTCACGTACTGAAGTACGCTGCGCGCCAGTTCTCGAATTCCACTATTTTCGCCGCGCCCTGAACTTAATCCCCACACACCCTAGAGAGCTTGCAGGCGCGGCGCAACTGGGCGGCAAGCACGGACTTTAACCGCTTTGCAAAGGAGGAAGGTGGCGACGGGGGCGCTCGATGGGGAGCGCCCCTTTTTCAGAGGGCAGTCATCAGAAGCGCTTGGACAGGGTGACCGTGTAGGACCGCGGCGGAGCGAAAATGCGCACGCCCAGATTCTGGAAGCTGATATGGTGCACCGAATATTGCTCGTTCGTCAGATTGTCGGCGCTCAGCGAGAGCTTCAGGCCCGACGCGCTCTCCCAGGACGCAAAGCCGTTGAGCACGCTGTAAGCCTTCTGAAGGCCCGCAACATCGTTGGACGGATTGTAGAAATAGGAACTTTGGAAGGCCTGGCTCAGACGCACCGTGGCCGTGCCGCCGAACAGGTCCTCGTTGAGTTCGATATAGTTGCTGATCTTGTAGCGCGGCGCGCGCGACAGGCGGTTGCCCTTATAGGCAAGCGTCGCCCCCGCGAATTGCGGATTGGACGTGAACTTGCCGTCGAGGAGGCTCGCATTGATGCCGACATTGAGATGGCGTGACGGCGCGATCGAAACCTGGAGTTCGGCGCCCTTGATCCGCGCATTGGCATTGGCAAGGATGAAGTTCAGATTTGCGCCGAACTCGAACACCTGAAGCTTCTTATAGTCGAGATAGAAGAGGTCGGCGTTCACCCGCAGCGTGTTGTCCAGCCATTGGGTTTTCGCGCCCAGGTTGAAGCTGTCCAATTGTTCGGGCTTCACGAGGAAGGTGGCCTGGACGGCATTCTGAGCCTGGCTGGTGAAGGTGCCCGACTTGTAGCCGCGATCATAGCTCAGGTAGAAATGCTTGTCCGGGCTGGGTTCCATCGCCAGCGTCGCGCGCCAGGTGGGCTTGGTAAAGCTTGCGGACGCCGGCACGGCGTAAAGCGAGCCGGGGAAGAAGGGGAAGCCGAGTCCCTGGCCCGCCGGCGCATTGTGCACCGCCTGCTGGAAGACGTCCTTCTTGTCGCGCGAGATGCGGGCGCCAAGCGTCAGTTCGAAGATGCTTGCGAACGGTATGGTGACCTGGCCGAAAGCGGCATAGCTTTTCGTGCTGGCATTCTGGAGGGCGGTGTTGTCGCCGCCCAATCCTCGCGGCAGCGGCGCGACCGAGGTGACGACGAAGCGCTCCTCGCGGTCGATGCTGTCGGAATAATAAAAGAGGCCGGCGACCCACTGGATCTTCGAGCTGGACGGCGAGGTCAGCCGCAGTTCCTGGCTGAACTGGTGCGACGCCTCATTGACCCGGTCGTCGGTCTGGAAGGGAAAATTCGATTCGCCCACATAGTCGGCGCGCAACGAATAGCGATTGTTGCGATAGGCGGTGAGCGAAGTCAGCGTGGCCCAATCGCCCGCATATTCGACCCGCCCGACGAGTCCGTAATTGCGGCGGCGCTGGAACGTCCCCGGGATCGTCTCGCTCTCCCAGACATTCTTGCGGTCGGCGTTGGAGGCGGCGGCCAGCGCCGCGAAGGTGGGGCTCGCCAAATAGGTCGACACGATCGACCGGGAATCGCCGTCGAGATCATCCTTGGAATAATCTCCCGACAGGAGGATGGTCCATGCGTCCTTTTCGGCCTGGAACTGCAGGCGGCCGCCATAGCGCTCTCCGCCCTGGAGATGCTTGCCGGTCAGCAGGTTATATGCATAGCCACGGCTGTCGGAATATTGACCGGCCGCGCGGAACGCCATGCCGTCGCCGACCGGCAGGTTGACGATGCCCTTGCCGCCGAAGGTGCGGAAGCTGCCGGCAGACGCCTCGACACTGCCCTCGAACGCTTCGGTCGGACGGTTCGAATAGAAGCTGATCGTGCCGGCAGACGCATTTCGACCGTAGAGAGTTCCCTGAGGGCCGCGCAGAACCTCGACCCGGCTGGCGTCCAGAAACGCAATCGACGTGGCGCCGCCGCGGCCGATCGCCACTTCGTCCATGGAGATCGTGACCGACGATTCGGAGGCGGCCGAATCCGTCTGCGATCCGACGCCGCGAATATAGGTCTGGGGTTCGCCGATATTGAACTGGGTCATGGTGACGCCGGGCGTCAGCGCCGCGACATCCAGAACCGAGGTGATATGCGCGCGCTCCATGGCGACGGAGCCGAGCGCGGTGACCGCGATCGGAACATCCTGGAGATTTTCGGCGCGCTTGCGCGCCGTCACGACGATGTCGGCAATGCCCACCGCGGCCTTTTCCTCAGCCGGCGCACCCGCCGCCGGAGCATTTGCGACCGCTGTCCCTTGAGCGAAAACCGGCGCTGCGACACCGGCGGCGGCGGTGCACAGCAGACGCGACAATAGGCTGGCGAAATTACCTCGCATGACATCCTCCCTCTTTATGCAACCGGCGCCGCCCTCCCTCTTGTCAGGCGGCGTCCGGCTTCAATCTTCAGTTCACTTCGAACAATTGCCCGGCGCCCATGCCCCCGATGTCGAGGACGCCGGCCTCCCCCGGCGCGCTCGCCTCAGCTTCAGCCAGAAAAACGGAAGCGTCATCGGGAACGCGAGCATCAAGGGCCGCGCGCAACGATCGCGCCGTCCACGGCCTCGACCTCCGCCAACAGAGACGCGAGCTTTTCCGCACCTCGTCGGCCAGCATGAACGATGTAGCCTTCGCGGGCGCGGCGCTTCACAATCTTGCCATCGACATAGTCGCCCACCCCAACTGATCCGCGATCGGTTCGGATCGCTTGGAAATCGCTCTAGTCGCGCCATTGGCGTCTTGATAAAGTGTATCTACACTTTTCTAAAAGCGGTCAACAGGATTCTGACTGAAGATCGGGGGTGACCGTCAACTTCAACGGCTTCGGATCAGGCAGCTTGCTGCGTTCAGGGGCTTGTCAGCTTCTCCGGCCCGCCGCTCCTGTCCTGTTCGCAATCGCTCGCCCCGCCGTAGATGCGCGCGACCGCCTCGGCGATTTCGCTGCTGGCCGTCATACTCTTCGGCAATGGCCTTGGTCCGCTGCTGGTCGGTCTGGCGAGCGACCTGATGGCATGGATGGGATATGATGCGGGGTCCGCGCTGCGGGCGGCCCTGACCATCACCACCGTGCCGGTGCTGTGCGCCGCGATCCTGTTTTTGTCAGCGGCGCGCCATTTAAAGGCCGATCTCGGCGAGATATGACCCTCATGCGAAGGTGAAGGAGCTGGATCAGCGAAGGCGGTCGAAAGTGATCGGCCTCCCGCCGCTCAGGCGGGCCGGGGGAATCCCTATGCCTTTTCCAGGGTGCACTGGAGCGGGTGCTGGTTCTGGCGGGCGAAGTCCATGACCTGGTTCACCTTCGTTTCTGCCACCTCATAGCTGAAAATGCCGCAGACGCCGACGCCGCGCTGGTGGACGTGGAGCATCACGCGGGTCGCCTCCTCCATGTCCATGCGGAAGAATTGCTGGAGGACGTGCACGACGAATTCCATCGGCGTGTAGTCGTCGTTCAACATCAGCACCTTGTAGAGAGAGGGCTTTTTCGTCCGGGCGCGGGTGCGCGTGGCAATGCCGACATTGGGACCGCCCGAGCCGTCGCCCTGGTCGTCCTGATCCCTGCCCGCCATCGTCACGGAATATGCCATCGTCGTGGAGCTGCTCATGATGGGCGAGGATATGGCGATTTGCTCCCGCATGGCAAGGGGTCCTGCCGGGCGTAAACCATCCTTCCTGGCGGGAATGGCATGGGGGAGAGTGGAATGGGTGGATTCCTGCCATTCCCCATCTCGTCACCCCGGGCTTGACCCGGGGTCCCGCTGCCCTTTCCAGGCGGGCACTCAGAAAGAAAGCGGGACCCCGGATCAAGTCCGGGGTGACGGAGGGGCTAACGTCCGCCATTGGCCATGGGGCGTCCTTCGGAAAAAGGAAACGGCCCCTGCGAAGGGGCCGTTTCTTTCTTACAAGCCCGAAGGCCGGGGGTCAGGCGGCGAGCGCCTTTACCTTGTCGGTCACCACGGTCACGCGGGCGGTCAGCGGAGAGGCGACGTCGCCGGCCAGCTTGATCAGCGCTTCGCTGCTCTTGGCCGCTTCCTTGGTGAATTCGTCGAAGCTGCTGGAGAGCAGCTGGCTCTGAAGCTGGAAGAATTCGGTCGGCGTCTTCACGGTCGAGAAGCTCTTGAAAGAAGCGGTCGCCTTTTCGAAGCTCTTGCGGCTGTAGTCCACGGCTTCCTGGCCCAGGGTCTCAAAGCCCTTGGCCGCGATCTTGCCGGATTCGACCAGCGCTTCGACATTGCCCTTGGCGATGTCGCTGAATTCCTCGATCGCCTTGGTCGACTTCTCGACGCTCACCTTCGCCTTCTCGTTCAGGTCGGCATAGACCGTTTCGAGCTTGGCCTTGGTTTCTTCCGCGAATTTCTTTCCGGTCTCGATCACATCGTTCATCATTTTCGTTCCTTCTGTGGCGGGCAGCAACATGGGCTCTAGCGGCCCGGCCCCGGATAACAGGGTCTTCGATAGGTCCGGTGGCGCCGCTATCGGCTTCGCAACCGGCTTGGACCTGGGCGTCTCCACCTTCGGCGCCGCGGCGACGGGGGCGGGTTGCGGGGTCACATCCTTCACCAGTTCCGGTTCGGGCGCCGCGTCGACCGCCGTGGTCGCCGCGATCACCGCTACCGGATCGGCCTTCGCCGCCGGCGCAGCCTTCGCCGCGGGCTTGGCCGCCGGAGCGACGGCCTTGGGCGGGGCAGGCTTTTTCGCGGCGGGCTTCGCCCGGGCGGGAGCCGGCGCCTTGATCGCCGCTTCGGCGGCCTTCAGCGCCTCGCTGGCGGAGAGGGTCGACGACGCCTTCTTGGCGACAGGCTTCTTACGCATTGGCTTTGGGGTAACGGCCATGGACCAACCTCCATTTGTTGCAGTGCACAATATAGAAATCGCGCCGCCGTTGCAAGCGCTTTTGTGCAGTGCAGCAAAATTGCCCGTACGACCCGTCGCTTCGGCAAGGCGGGCTGCCGCAAACAGGCCGCCCGCGAAGGAACTGGAGCGGGTTTCGATCTGAGCGAATCAGATCGCCGCTCTTGATTATTCGTTTTCCGCGATTTCTTGACCAGCGATCGGAACCGACCGCTTGGAAATCGCTAACGCGTTTTCACATAGCGGCCGGGGGCATCCTCCAGCGCCTTGAGTCGGCCCTTGCCGGGGCGACGGGCGCCCTTCACCGGGACGGTGGCGGGGGCCTGCCCGCGAATCCACTCGATCCAGTCGGGCCACCAGCTACCCTTTGTCTCCTTCGCATGGGCGAGAAAGGCCTCCAGGGTCGGCTGCGATTCGGCGCAGGTCCAATATTGATATTTTTGCGCGGAGGGCGGGTTCACCACGCCCGCTATATGCCCCGACCCCGCCAGCAGGAAGCGGATCGGGCCAGAGAAATGCTCGGTCAGCTTCCACACGCTTTCCAGCGGGGCGATATGATCTTCCCGCCCTGCCTGCACATAGGCGGGCGTCTTGACCCGGCGCAGGTCGATGGGCGTGCCCGCGACGCTGATCGCGCCCGGCTGCACCAGCAGGTTGTCGCGATAGAGCTGCGTCAGATAATCCTTGTGCCAGCGCGCCGGCAGGTTGGTGGTGTCGCCGTTCCAGTAGAGCAGGTCGAAGGGCGGGTAATCCTGCCCCAGCAGGTAGTTGTTGACCACATAGTTCCAGATCAGGTCGCGCCCGCGCAGCAGGTTGAAGGTCGCGGCCATGTAGCGCCCGTCCAGGAAGCCGCCGGAGGAAAGCTGCTCCACCATCTTCATCTGCTCGTCGTCGACGAACAGGGTGAGGTCGCCCGCCTTGCTGAAATCGACCTGGGCGGTGAAGAAGGTGGCGCTGGCGACCTTGTCCGCCTCGCCCCGCGCCGCCAGCAGCGCCAGCGTGGCGGCCAATGTCGTCCCCGCCACGCAATAGCCGATGGCGTGGACGCCGGGCACGCCCAGCAGGTCGCGCACCGTGTCGATCGCGTCGATCTGGCCGTCCAGGATATAATCGTCCCACATGACGTCCTTCATCGAGGCGTCGGCCGATTTCCACGACACCAGGAAGACGCTGATCCCCTGGTCGACGGCCCATTTGACGAAGCTTTTTTCCGGCGACAGGTCGAGGATGTAGAAACGGTTGATCCAGGGCGGGAAGATGATCAGCGGCGTTTCCAGCACCTTTTCCGTCGTCGGGGCATAGTGGATCAACTGGTAGAGCGGCGTTTCCTTGATCACCTTGCCGGGGGTCGAGGCGATGTTGCGGCCAAGCTCGAACGCCGTGCCGTCGGTGTGGGTGAGCTGGCCCTTCTCCAGATCGGCCAGCATGTGCTGCAGGCCCTTGACCAGATTCTCGCCGCCGCTCTGAATCGTCTTCTGCACGACCAGCGGGTTGGTCAGCGGGAAGTTGCTGGGGGCGATGGCGTCCAGCAGGCCGGTGGTGGCGAAGCGCAGCTTGGCCTTCTGCTTCGGATCGACGCCGTCCACCGCGTCGGCCAGCTTCATCAGATAATCCGAGAGCAGCAGATAGCTCTGCCGGATCAGGTCGTAAAAGGGATGCTCGGTCCAGGCCGGGTCGGCGAAGCGGCGGTCGCGCGCGGCCGCGGGGCTATCCGATGGCGGGGGTTCGGGATGGTCGCGCAGCAGGCCGCCGGAATCCAGGAAACGCTGCCACAGCGCCAAGCCTTCATCGGCAAAGCCGGTCTGGATGCGCGCCACGGCTTCGGGGTCGAAAGGCAATGTCCGGCCGGTCGCGCCCGCCGCCTGTTCCAGCATCAATTGCTGCGCCCGGCCCAGCACCTGCGTCCATTGCTGCATGTCCTCCAGCGTGGGGAGGTGGGGTTCCATGACGTCCTGTGCTTTCATGGCCACCTTCCTTCGCCTGGCATTGTCCGGTCCGCCGCTTTCTCTGGCGCGTCGCGGGCTGGCGGGTTATAGCCGGATCGTGACAAGCCGAATGCGCGTCACGCACTATTCCTTACAGCGAGCTTTCAGGAAAGCCCCAATGTCCGAAGAATTCTACCGCATGAAGCGTCTGCCGCCCTATGTCATCGCCGAAGTGAACGCGATGCGGGCCGCCGCGCGCGCCGCGGGGGAGGACATTATCGACTTAGGGATGGGCAATCCCGACCTGCCGCCGCCCGACCATGTCATCGCCAAGCTGTGCGAGGTCGCGCAGAAGCCGAGCGCGCACGGATATTCGCAGTCGATGGGCATTCCGGGGCTGCGCCGGGCGCAGGCCAATTATTATGGCCGCCGCTTCGGCGTCGATCTGGACCCGGAGACCGAGGTGGTCGTGACCATGGGGTCGAAGGAGGGCCTCGCCAGCCTGGCCACCGCGATCACCGCGCCGGGGGACGTCGTGCTGGCGCCCAATCCCAGCTATCCGATCCACATGTTCGGCTTCATCATCGCGGGGGCGACCATCCGCTCCGTGCCGACCACGCCGGACGAGCATTATTGGCAGTCGCTGGAGCGGGC
The DNA here is from genome assembly GCF_000445085.1 of Sphingobium sp. HDIP04. NCBI lineage: Bacteria > Pseudomonadati > Pseudomonadota > Alphaproteobacteria > Sphingomonadales > Sphingobiaceae > Sphingobium > Sphingobium sp. HDIP04. The sequence continues at coordinate 37,204 of NZ_ATDO01000139.1, forward strand.
CATGGCGTTTACCGTGCCGCGTCCGTCGATCCTGGTCGTGGGCTATCCGAGCAACCCGACGGCCGAGACCGTCGACCTTGCCTTCTACGAGCGGCTGGTCGCCTGGGCGAAGGAGAACAAGGTCTGGGTGCTGAGCGACCTTGCCTATTCCGAGCTTTATTATGACGGCAATCCGACGCCCTCCATCCTCCAGGTGCCGGGCGCCAAGGATGTGGCGGTGGAATTCACCTCGCTCAGCAAGACCTATTCCATGGCGGGCTGGCGCATCGGCTTTGCCGTGGGCAACCGGCAACTGATCGCGGCGTTGAAGCGGGTGAAATCCTATCTGGACTATGGCGCGTTCACGCCGATCCAGGCGGCGGCCTGCGCCGCGCTGAACGGGCCGCAGGACATCGTTCAGAAGAACCGCGAGCTTTATCACAAGCGCCGCGACGTGATGGTGGAGGCCTTTGGCCGGGCGGGCTGGGACATTCCCGCGCCCAGGGCGTCGATGTTCGCCTGGGCGCCGCTTCCCCCCGCGCTCAAGGACATGGGGAGCCTGGAATTTTCCAAGCAGCTCCTTACCCATGCCAAGGTCGCGGTCGCGCCGGGGGTCGGCTATGGCGAGGATGGCGAGGGCTATGTCCGCATCGCCATGGTGGAAAATGAGCAGCGGCTGCGGCAGGCGGCGCGCAACATCCGGCAATATCTGAAATCCATGGGCGTCAACACGCCGGCCAAGGGCGCTGCCTGAGGGGAATAGGGCGTGGGAATAAGGGACGTGCTCCTGCGCAGGCACTCGAATGAGACAAGTGGCTCATGAGAGCCCAGTTCTGCCGTCGGAGTGTCATTTTGCCGTTGGAACTGGGCTCCTGCCTGCGCAGGAGCACGATTCCCCCAAGGACATGATGGCGTGAAACCCACGCGGACATTTCCGCCCTTGCCATTTTCCTCGCTCTGCGCTGCTGTAAAATGATGATCGCACTTCCCCAGGTTTCGCAGGTCGCGCAGACCATCCAGCTCGCCTTGGCCCCCGTCTTCCTGCTCGCGGGCATCGGGGCGTTCCTGAACGTCTGCGTCGGGCGGCTGGCGCGCATCATCGACCGGGCGCGCAAGGTGGAGGACAAGATCCTCGCCTCCCGCGGCAAGGAGCATGACCGGATGGTCAGCGAGATCCGCGTGCTGGACCGGCGGATGAGCGTTGTCAACGGCGCGATCTTCCTGTCGGTGGCGTCGGCCTGCGCGATCTGCCTGGTCGTCATCCTGTTGTTCGCCGCCAACCTGCTGGGTTCGCACCTCGGCACGCCCATCGCGATCCTGTTCAGCCTGGCCATGGTGTTGCAGGCGGCGGCCTTCGCCACCTTCATCCAGGAAATCCGGCTCGCCTCGCGCACCATCCACATCCGCAACGAAGTGCTCTATCACAAGGTCGAGGAAGAGGGCGCGGGATGACGAAGTTCACGGTCAACGACCGGCCCGTCCAATATCGCATGGACCCGGCGACGCCGCTGCTGTGGGCGCTGCGCGACGCGTCGAACCTGACCGGAACGAAATATGGCTGCGGCACGGGCGATTGCGGCGCCTGCACGGTCGACATAGACGGGGAGGCCGTGCGTTCCTGCCAGGTGACGATCGCCGCCGCGGAGGGGAAGTTCGTCACCACCATAGAGGGGCTGTCGCCCGATCGCGGCCATCCGCTGCAACAGGTGTTCGCGGCGGACAATGTTTCCCAATGCGGCTATTGCATCCCCGGCGTCATCATGGCGGCGTCGGCGCTGCTGCGGCGGACCAGCGATCCGAGCGATGAGGAGATCGACGCGGCGATCACCAATATCTGCCGCTGCGGCATCTATCCCCGGCTGCGAGGCGCGATCCAGCGCGCCGGGCGGGTGATGCGGGGCGAGGAAGTGGTGGACCCTGTGCCGCCCTCCGGGATCACGCCGGAGGAGGCGGCCAAGGCGGTTCCGGCGCTGCGGCGGCCCTAGCTTCGGCCGAAGCGATAGCCGGACACGGTCCAGCCCAGCACGGTGCTGCCATGATTGCGCACCGCCTTGTCCTCGCCTGCCGCGCCGAGGGCGACCATCAGGGGCAGCAGATGCTCCTCCCGCGGGTGGGCGAAACGGGCATGGGGCAGG
>NZ_ATDO01000140.1:0-4174 GCF_000445085.1 Sphingobium sp. HDIP04
GGGCGCGGCTGGCCGGGTCGGGATCGGTCACGGCGGCGGTCAGGGCGTCGTCGCACAGCTTCGACGGCGCGGTGGCCTGGGAACCGCGGACGCGCAAATTGTGGAAGCTCATGCCCGAACCGACGATCAGCACGCCTTCGTCGCGCAACGGGGCGAGGGCGCGTCCGGCGGCGATGTGCGCCGCCGGGTCCAGATCGTGGCGGAGCGAGAGTTGGACGAGCGGAATGTCGGCTTGCGGCAGCGCGACCTTCATCGGGATGAAGACGCCATGGTCCCAGCCGCGCTCCTCCTCCGTTCCGGCGGGACAGCCCGCCTGTTCCAGCAGGCCGGCGGCGCGGCGGCCGAGCGCAGGCGCGCCGGGCGCGTCCCAGCGGAGCGCGTATGTGTGCGGCGGAAAGCCATGATAGTCGAACAGCAGGCCGGGCCTTTCCCCGTCATGGACGGTGAACCGGCTTTCCTCCCAATGGCCGGAGACCAGCAGGATCGCGCCGGGGCGTTCGGGCAGGGTAGCGACGATGCCCGCCAGATAGTCCTGCATCGGCTGCCACATCGGGTCGCAATGCGGGTGATCGGGATCGCTGGCGTCCATGAAGAAGCAGGGGCCGCCGCCATGGGGGATGAAAAGGGTCGGTTGTCTCATGCCCGGGAGATCGGATGGATCTGGGCGCGGCGCAAGCGGGAGGGCCGGAAACGGATTGTTTCAGCTGGGCGGAAAGGGCGGAGGCCGACGCCCCTTAAGCCTCGTTCTCTTCCAGGACCGGGGCGATGGCCTGGGCCAGGGTGGTGCCGGAATAGGGCTTTTTGAGCAAGGTCACGTCGCCGAAGCGTTCGGGCAGGTCCAGCCCGTCGCCATAGCCGGTGGCGAAGAGGAAGGAGACGCCCCTTTCCGCCAGCAGTTCCGCCACCGGAAGGCTGGTTTCATTGCCCAGGTTGAAGTCCAGCACCGCCAGATCGACCTCATGGTTCGCAATCGCCTCCCGCGCGCGGCTGACGCTGGCGGCGGTGATCACTTCGGCGCCCAGGTCGCGCAGCGCGTCCTCGCCGTCCATGGCGATGATCATATTGTCTTCGACCAGCAGGACGTTGCGGCCCTTGAGCAGCGTGGGCGCGGGCGCCGGGGCGGGGGTCGCGCGTTCGGCGCCGACGACGTCGGGCAGGACGGAGGCGACATGGGCGGAGGGGATGCAGAATCGCGCCTCCAGCCCGGAAAGGCGGTAATGCACCTCCGCCCGGCCATCGAGATCATAGGGGATGGACCGTTCGATCACGGTCGATCCGAAACCCCGGCGCGTGGGCGCGACCACGGCGGGCCCGCCGCTTTCCCGCCAGTCGAGCAGCAGGCTGCCGTCGGCATCGACGCGCCAGTCGATGGCCACGCTGCCATTGTCGGACAGCGCGCCATATTTGGCGGCGTTGGTCAGCATCTCATGGATCACCAGCGCCAGCACGGTGAAGGCGGCGGGGGTCAGCAGGACATTGGGGCCGGTCAGCTTCACCCGGTCGCGCCGCTCGCCCAGATAGGCGGCCGATTCCACCTCTATGAGGTCGTAGAGCCGGGCAGGCGCCCAGCGGTCGGCGGTGATCTGGTCATGGGCGCGGGCCAGGGCATGGACGCGGCTTTCCAGCGTGTCGATGAACTGGTCGACCGACTGGGCATTGTCGCGGGTCTGGGACAGCAGCCCCCGGATCAGCGAGAGGATGTTGCGGACGCGATGATTGAGTTCGGCGATCAGCAATTCCTGCTTTTCATGCGCCTTCTGCCGTTCCTCATGCGCGGAATCGGACAGGCGCAATATGACCTCCAGCAGGGCGGTGCGCAGCGCCCCGGCCACGCGCAGTTCGGCGGCGGTGAAGGGCACGGCGGTGCCGCGCACCAGTTCCGACCACTCCTCGAAGCTCTTGCGGGGGGAGAGGCGGGGACCGTTGGGACCATATTCGACATGCTTTTCCGGACTGCCCGCCCAGCGCACCGAGCGGAGCTGTTCCGCCCGGAACAGCACCACATAGTCGCGGGGACGGCGCGACAGCGGGATGGCGAGCAGGCCGGCCGCCCGGTCGGCATGGGCCGCCGCTTCGGGCAGCAGGCGCGCCAGATGGTCGGTGGCGAAGACCTGGCCGGCGGCCGTCCGGTTCAGCATGGCGACGATGGCGGCGAAGCTGCGCTCGTCCGGGCTGAGGCCCGAAAAGGTCATCTGGCCGTCGATATAGACGCCCACGCCGTCCGCCGGGATGGTGTCGAAGATCACGTCGCCCAGCCAGCGGGCGTTGGACAGCAGGTCATGGTCCTGCGCCACCGCCGACATCAGCCGGTCGGCCACCTGCCGGGCCTTGCCCTCATAGGCGGCGGTTTCGCTGCGCTCGCGATTTTCGAGCATCATCGAGAAGATCTGGCCGAACAGTTCGGCTGCGCTGCGCTGCGCGAAGCTGGGCAGGCGGGGACCATAATGGTGGCAGGCGAACAGGCCCCAGAGCCGCCCTTCGACGATGATCGAGATGGAAAGCGAGGCCCCCACCCCCATATTGCCGAGATATTCGATATGGATCGGCGACACCGCCCGCGTCAGGCAGAGCGACATGTCGAGCGCCGCGCCGGAGGGATCGAGTTGAGGCACGACGGCAACCGGCCGCGCCCCGACGTCCGCGATCACGCGGAAGATATTGCGCAGGTAGAGCGCGCGCGCCTGCGCGGGAATGTCGGACGCGGGATAATGCAGGCCGAAGAAGCTGTCGATGCCGGGGCGCAGCGCTTCGGCCACGACTTCGCCGTCGCCGCCCTCCGCGAAACGATAGACCATCACCCGGTCGAAGCCGGTCAGCGCCCGCACCTGCCGCGCCCCGTCCCGCAGGAAGGCGGCCATGCCCTCCGTCTGGCCGAGCCGCGAGACCATGGAGCGGACCGTGCTGCTGGCCTCCATCTCGTCATGGGATGCCGGTTCGGCCTCGATCACGACCAGCGATCCGGAGAAATGGACGGCGACGTCGAACGGCGCGACGCCCTCCATCAGGGCGAGCGAGAAGATGCGCTCCACCGCGTCGGGGCCGCGCAGCAGGGTGATGCGGTTGCGCAGGGAATGGACCGCCTCCGCGCTGAAGATGCCGCCGATCGGCCGGCCCAGCATCTGTTCGGGCGAAAGGCCGATATGGTCGGCGCTGTTGGCCGACACGCGCGACACCAGCCAGTCGGCGGTCAGCGCGACCAGGAAGCCGAAGGGCTGGACCGTGCCGGGGACATGGATCGGCTCCCGGTCGCAATTGGCGAGGTCGACGGCGAAACCCCCCGCCGGGATATTGCCGTCAGCCATGGGCCGGCGCCGTGCCGCCGGCGGCGGCCGCGAACAGGCCGAAGGCGGCCTGCGCGCCGCGGATGGCATCGTCGATCCATGGCTCGCCGCCTTCGGCCGCGGCATCGTCCAGCCGACGCTGGAACGCGGCCCAGCCGCCCTTTTCATGCACGGCGGACAGATAGGCGCGGGGCAGGCCGGGGCCGACGCGCCGGGCGAGCATGGCGCCGCCCAGCCGCGATCCTTCCAGCGTGTAGCGGACGCCCCAGCGGCAGGCGTCGGACGGGGAGGGCGGCGCGGCGAGCGGCGCGGGCAGCGTTTCGCCCAGGTCCGCCAGATCGCGCGCCAGCAGCGGCAGGCGCGGGGAATCGGGCCGGGCCATCTCCTCCAGCGGGGCGAGCGCCCTGGCGTGGGCCTTCAGGAAAGCGGCATAGCTGGCGCTGTCCTCCAGCGAAAAATGGGAAAACAGGTCGTCGACCCGCTGATGGCTTTCCATCGTCGCTTGGCGCAGGGCCTGGCGGGCGCTGCCGGCAGTGGGCGTCATCGTCACCCCGCATTCCTAAGGGGGTTTGCGGGGCGATGCTCTGATCTGGATCAGCTTTTGCCGTTCCTGGCCATATTTCCGGTGATTTCGGCGCAACCGATGCTCATCCTGCGCCGGGGGATTCTTTCAAATCGCTGACAGACGGGTTCAGCATCACGACATGGCCCGAGTCCTAGAAGCGGAATATGAGGGGCGAATGGCCCCGTGATACGAAAGCGAACGGCATGTTGAGGAAAATGATGCTGGCGGGCTTGATGACCGCGACGATATTGGGCGGAATCGCCCCGGCCCATGCCCAGCGAGGCGAGGATGGCGGCTGGCGCGGACGCGGCGGCGAACGGTCGGCCCG
>NZ_ATDO01000141.1:0-102127 GCF_000445085.1 Sphingobium sp. HDIP04
ACAGGCGCAACGCCAGTGGCGGGGCGGCGAGATGCGGCAGCAGCGGCCGGAACGCTCGGCGCAGGCCGCCCAGCCGCAATGGCGCGGCAATGAAGCGCGGCCGGAGCAGCGCGGCCCCGCGACGGTCACCCGCTGGAACCGCGACCAGCAGCGTTTCGAGACCACGCCGCGCGGCGACGACAGGAACCGGCGCGGCTGGAACGGGCGGGACGGGGATCGGCCGAACTGGCAGGACAACCGGCGCGACAATGACCGCCGGGACTGGAATCGCGACGATCGGAACCGGAACGACCGGGATCGGGGCGACTGGAACCGGAACGATCGGGACAGGCGCGACGACCGCCGCTGGAACGGCGGCGGTTCGGGCTGGAACGGCGGGTCCGCCTGGAACGCTGGGCGGCGCTTCGACGACCGCACACGGTGGCAGGGGCAGAGGCGCTGGGACAATGGCTGGCGCAACGACCGGCGCTATGACTGGTACAGCTATCGCGCACGCTATGGCGACCGTTACCGGATCGGCCGCTATTATGCGCCGCGCGGCTGGAGCTATGGCTATTCGCGCTTTTCCATCGGGATCTTCCTGAACAGCCTGCTCTATTCGAACAGCTACTGGATCGACGATCCCTATTCCTACCGCCTGCCGCCCGCCTACGGCACGCTGCGCTGGATTCGCTATTATGACGACGCGCTGCTGGTCGACATACGCGACGGCTATGTGGTCGACGTGATCCACGATTTCTTCTGGTGATGCCGGAAGACAGGCGCTCCTGAACTGGCCTTCAGGACATACTGGGCCCGGAGCCGTGAGGTTCCGGGCCCTTTTCATTTGCGCCGGGCGCCCGCGCGGTGGCAGGAAAGCGGCATGAGCGAGATTGTTGACGATGGCGGCGTCGCCTCCGCGGCGCGGGCGCGGATCGGGGAGACGGTGCGGGCGCGGCTGGAGCGCAATCCGATGGTCAGTCGGATCGATACGCCGCACCTTGAGATCTATGGCCGGCAGGAATTTCTGAGCGCGGAGGAATGCGCGGGCCTGCGGGAACTGATCGATGCGGGGGCGCAGCCCTCCACGCTGTTTTCCGGCAGCGCCAATGCCGATTACCGCACCAGCGCGAGCTGCCATCTGAGCCCCTGGAGTCCGCTGGTGATGGCGGTAAGCGACCGGATCTGCGCGCTGATGGGCCTGGCCGGGGAGCATGGCGAAACCCTGCAGGGGCAGCGCTATCAGGCCGGGCAGGAATATAAGGCGCATTGCGACTATTTCCCGGTGACGGCCAGCTATTGGCCGGCCATGCTGAAGACCGGCGGGCAGCGGAGCTGGACGGCGATGATCTACCTGTCCCCGGTGGAGGCGGGCGGGGAGACGCATTTCCCCCATTGCGGGTTCATGGTCCCGCCGGTGGAGGGCATGCTGCTGATGTGGAACAATATGGAGCGGGACGGATCGCCCAATCCGTTCAGCCTGCACGCCGCGCGCCCGGTGGAGCGGGGCGCCAAATATGTCGTCACCAAATGGTTTCGGGAGCGGCCCTGGACGCCCTGATCCCCCGGCCGTCGCCGCTTCGGCCGCTGATACAAAGTGCGACATAAATGACTGATTCCTGACCGTTTCATTCCCGGCATGTTCAGGTGGCCGGACGCATAACCGTCTTCGTGGTCGGCGGAACCGGCGGGCCGGGGGAAAGTTTCCCCCCTCCCCACCGGACTTCAGCCGCCAGGCAATGGGAGAAGACCTATGCGTAAATTGATCATCTTGGGCCTGATGGCCGCCACCGTCATCCCAGGGGCCGCCATGGCCCAGTCCCGCGCCGAGGTGCGCGACAGCGCCCGCGACCTGCGCCAGGAACAGCGCGACCTGCGCGACGCCCAGCGCTACGGCAACCGGCGCGACGTGCGCGAGGAACGCCGCGACGTGCGCGAGGCGCGGCAGGAATTGCGGGAGGATTGGCGCGATTACCGCCGGTCGCACCGCGACGTCTATCGCGGCGGCAACTGGCGCGCGCCCTTCCGCTACAATCGCTGGGAAGTCGGCGCGCGGCTCCGGCCCGCTTATTACAGCTCGCGCTACTATATCGCCGACCCCTATCGCTATCGCCTGCCCCGCGCCGGCGCGAACCTGCGGTGGGTGAGGCATTATAACGACGTGCTGCTGGTCAATGTGCGGACCGGCCGGGTTATGGAAGTGCATCGCGGCTTCTTCTGGTAACGGCCGCCCGAATGACGAAACGGCCCCCGACGAAGGTCGAGGGGCCGTTTCCTTTTGCGCTATGGCGCTTTCGGTCCTGTTCATCCCCCTTGGCCGCGCCGCTCGTTTCCGGGCGGGCGCGGCCGATGGCGCGTGAAACGCACCATCAGTCCGAAAGGGGGTGGACCATATGGCGAAACGCCCGGCGCCCCTTTATGTTCCGCTGCGCGCCGCTCAGGCGGCCAGCGCCTCCGCGATCAGGCGGCGGCTGTTCTCCACGCCGTAGAGCGCGATGAAGCTGCCCATGCGCGGCCCCTGGTCCGCGCCCAGCAGCGTCTGGTAGAGCGCCTTGAACCAGTCGCGCAGTTCGGCAAAGCCATAGGCCTCGTCCTTGCCGATGGCGTAGACGATGTTCTGGATGTCCTCCGCCGTGGCGCCTTCCGGCAGGGCGGCGAGTTCCGCGTCCAGCCTGCGCAGGGCGGCGGCCTCGCTGTCGGTGGGGGCGCGGCGCCTGAGCGTCGGGGCGACGAAATCGCGGTGATAGGCGAGCGCGTGGCCGATCAGCGCGTCCAGTTCCGGATAGCTTTGCGCATTGGCGTCCGCGACATAGTTCTGCAGATAGCCCCAGACCTGTTCGCGGCTGGCGTCTCCCATCACGCCGACCAGGTTCAGCAGCAGGCCGAACGTCACCGGCAGGCGGCCCTCCGGCAGCTTGCCGTCATGGATGTGGTGGACCGGATTGCCCAGCTGCTGTTCGACCGGCTGGTTCGGATAATTGCCGCGGAACTGCCAATATTCGTCCACGGCGCGGGGGATGACGCCCATGTGGAGCTGCTTGGCCTTCTTCGGCTCGCGATAGGCGTAGAAGGCGAGGCTCTCCTGCGGGCCATAGGTCAGCCATTGCTCCAGGCTGAGGCCGTTGCCCTTGGACTTGGAGATCTTCTCGCCCTTTTCGTCGAGGAACATCTCGTAATTGAAGCCTTCGGGCGGGCGGGCGCCGAGCGCGCGGCAGATTTTCGACGACTGGGTGACGGAATCGATCAGATCCTTGCCCGCCATCTCATAATCGACGCCCAGCGCGACCCAGCGCATCGCCCAGTCGACCTTCCATTGCAGCTTCGCGCCGCCCGACAGGATCGACTGTTCGATGACGTCGCCCTCATCCTCGAAGCGGACGATGCCCTGGTCGGCGTCGATCACCTCCACCGGCACTTGCAGCACGATGCCCGTCTTCGGGCTGATCGGCAGGACCGGGGAATAGGTCGCCTGCCGTTCCTTGCGCAGGGTCGGCAGCATGATGTCCATGATGTCCCGATAATGGCGCAGGACGTTTTTCAGCGCGTCGTCGAACGCGCCGGACCTGTAGCGTTCCGTGGCGGAGACGAACTCGTAATCGAAGCCGAAGCGGTCGAGAAATTCCCGCAGCATGGCGTTGTTGTGATGCGCGAAGCTCTCGAACTTCTCGAACGGGTCGGGCACCTGCGTCAGCGGCTTGCCCAGATGCTGCGCCAGCATCGCCTGGTTGGGGACATTGTCCGGCACCTTGCGCAGCCCGTCCATGTCGTCGCTGAACGCGATCAGGCGGGTGGGGATGTCCGACAGCGCATGATAGGCGTTGCGGACCATGGTGGTGCGCAGCACTTCGTTGAACGTGCCGATATGCGGCAGGCCCGACGGGCCGTAGCCGGTTTCGAACAGCACATGGCCCTTTTCGGGCGCGCCGTTCTGATAGCGCTTCAGGAGCTTGCGCGCTTCCTCATAGGGCCAGGCCTTGGACGCCTGCGCGGCGGTGCGGATGATTTCGGACACGGTCATGATGCATGCCCCCTAAGCATTTTCGCGGCGGTTGGAAACATCTGACGACTCGGAAAACATCATGGCGGCGGGCCGAAAGGCTAAGGCTCCGTTAATATAGATCAGCCTTCATTTTGGACCCTAAGCGGCGATTCCAGGTGCCGAAATGGAGACGAATGGCGGCCTTCCCCCATCCCCATTTAACTTTGATTAACCTTGATGAGGCATATTTATCGGGAGCTTAGGGGGCTCAGGAGGGACTATGCAGCCGCGCAGCCGTCATAGAATAACGGTCGATATACCAGTCGTGGTGACGACGGTGCTCGACAGCATGGAAGGAACGATCGTCGATTTGAGCGAAGGCGGCGCGCAGGTCGCGGGCTGCGGCCTGCCGGTGCGCAGCCAGTGCCAGATCGACTATGAGGGCCATGTCGTGTTCGGCACGGTGCAATGGTCCGAAGAGGACCGCATGGGCATCCGCTTCCCCTATGAACTGGCCGACGGGCCGCTGTTCGACCGGCTGGAGATTGCGCGGGCGGCGCGGCTGACTCCCACGGCCCTTCAACCCCGGACTTTGGGCGCTCGTCCCGCCGGCGGTTTCGGACGTCGTTTCGGCTGAATCCGGCGCTTTTCAGGTTTCCCTTTTGTTCCCGTTCGCCTAAGCGGGACGGGTGATCGACCCCGCCGCCCTGCCCGCCCTTCACGCCAGCCATGGCGGCATCTGGCTTCGGGAAGCGGATCGCACCGCCGCCGTCGCCAAGGGCACGGCCATAGCGCGGACGGCCGAAACGCCGACATTGCTGCTGAACGCGCCGCTGACCGGACAGCGGCTGGGCTATCCCGACCTCAATGGCCTCGACCTGCTGGAATTATGGGCCTTCATCCATCCGGCGCGCTTCCTGGTGCCGACGCCCAAGGGGCTGGCCGAAGCGCTGGACCTGCCGCGTCCGGCGAGCGAATCCGATATTCCCGAACTGTTGCAGGCGGCGACCGCCGCCCTGTTGGCGACGCTGGAATCCCCTGCCTGGACGGAGCGCGAGGGCGGCTGGACGGCGGCGCAGGCGCTGCACCGGCTGCGATGGCCCTGGGCGCCGCTGCTGGCGGGCCGCATCGTCACGCCGAAGGAGGCGGAGCGCTGGCTCTTTTCCAAGCTGCCCGAATGGGAGGAGAACCCGCCGCGCCCTGCCCCGCGCACCGTGACGCTGCAACCCGATGCGGTGGTGGCGCGGCTGGAGCAGTTGACGGGCGCGGAGGCGGAGGCGCGGCCGGGGCAGCGCGCCTATGCGGCGGCGGCGGCGGAGATTTTCCGGCCCAGGGCGCATCGCGACCAGCCTAATATGCTGCTGGCGGAGGCGGGGACGGGGATCGGCAAGACCCTGGGTTATCTGGCGCCCGCGTCGCTCTGGGCCGGGGAGGCGCAGGGGACGGTGTGGATTTCCACCTATACCAAGGCGTTGCAGCGGCAATTGGACCGGGAAAGTCTGCGCCTCTTCCCCGATCCCGCCGTGGCGGCGAAGCGGGTGGTGGTGCGCAAGGGGCGGGAAAATTATCTCTGCCTGCTGAACCTGGAGGATGCGCTGCAAGGCGGCTTTGCGGGGCGGGCGGCGATATTGGCGCAACTGGTGGCGCGCTGGGCGGCCTTCACCAAGGATGGCGACATGATCGGCGGCGACCTGCCCGGATGGCTGCCGACCCTGTTCCGGCGCAACGGGTCGACGGCGCTGACCGACCGGCGCGGCGAGTGCATCTATGCGGGCTGTCCCCATTATCGAAAATGCTTCATCGAACGGTCGGCGCGGGCTTCGGCGGACGCGGACATCGTGATCGCCAATCATGCGCTGGTGATGATCAATGCGGCGCGGGGGCGGGAGACGGGGCAGGCGCCGCAGCGCATCGTGTTCGACGAGGGCCATCATCTGTTCGATGCGGCGGATTCGACCTTCTCCGTCGCGCTGTCGGGGCAGGAGGCGATCGAATTGCGCCGCTGGGTGATGGGGCCGGAGGGCAATGCGCGGGGGCGGCGGCGCGGGCTGGCGGCGCGGCTGTCGGACCTTGCCAGCTATGACGAGCAGGGCGGCGAGGCGATCAGGGCGGCGGCGGAGGCGGCGCGGGCGCTGCCCGCCGACGAATGGCTGAAGCGGATCGTCGCGGGCGAGCCGTTCGGGCCGGTCGAGCAATTGCTCGCCGCGGTGCGCGGGACGGTCTATGCGCGGGCCGCCGATGCGGGCGAGGCCGATGCGGGCTATGGGCTGGAAACCGAACTGGCCGAGCCGGACGGCGCGCTGGTCGAGGCCGCGCAGGAGGCGGCGCGGGCGCTCGATAATCTGCTGCGGCCGCTGACCCATCTGGGCAAGCGGATGGAGGCGGTGATCGAGGAAGCGCCCGACTGGTTGGACGGCGCGGCGCGGGCGCGGGTCGAGGGGGCGATCGCCTCGCTGGGCTGGCGGCGGGATCTGGTGACGGCCTGGTTGGCGCTGCTGGCGCGGATCGGCGGACCGGCGGACCCGGATTTCGTGGACTGGCTGGCGGTCGAGCGGATCGAGGGGCGGGAATTCGACATCGGCATCCACCGCCATTGGCTGGACCCGACGCGGCCTTTGGCGCAGGCGGTGCTGAAACCGGCGCAGGGGGTGCTGATCACCTCCGCCACATTGAAGGGCGGCGGCGACTGGGACAATGCGGCGAGCCGCAGCGGCGCGAACCACCTGCCGCGCGGGGCGGAGCAGTTCGAGGCGAGCAGCCCGTTCGACTATCCGGAACGGTCGGAAGTGCTGATCGTGACCGACATCAAGCGCGGGGACATCGCGGCATTGTCCGGGGCCTATGCGCGGCTGATCGAGGCGGCGGGCGGCGGGACTCTGGGGCTGTTCACCGCGATCCGGCGGCTGCGGGCGGTGCATGCGCGGATCGCGGACCGGCTGGCGCGGGCGGGGTTGCCGCTCTACGCGCAGCATGTGGACCCGATGGACACCGGCACGCTGATCGACATTTTCCGCGACGATCCCCGCGCTTCGCTGCTGGGCACCGATGCGCTGCGCGACGGGGTGGACGTGCCTGGCCATTCGCTGCGGCTGGTGGTGATGGAGGGAGTGCCCTGGTCCAAGCCCACGGTGCTGCACGCGGCGCGCAAGCTGGCGGGCGGCGGGAGCGCTTATGACGACCGGCTGATCCGGGCGCGTATGGCGCAGGCCTTCGGCCGGCTGATCCGGCGGGCGGAGGACCGGGGCAGCTTCGTCATCCTGTCCGCCGCCATGCCCAGCCGGTTGCTGAGCGCCTTTCCGCCCGGCACGCCGATCCGCCGCCTGACGCTGGACGAGGCGATCATATCGGTCAGCGGGCAATCCCGCGCTGGCCATGGGAGCCATGCCGCGTTAGGGCATCAGCAATTCGAATCCGGCACCTAGAGACTTTGTTTTCGTGATTTCCGAGTCAGCGGCTGTTCCACCCGCTTCGAAATCACTCTGCGACCTGGAGCAAAAATGAAGCGGTTGATCCTGTTCCGTCACGCCAAGTCCGATTGGGACGATCCGGTTGCGCGGGACTTCGACCGGCCGCTGAACGGCCGCGGGGAAAAGGCCGCGCTGGTCATGGGCGAGTTCGCCAGGGCAAAGGGCATCCGCTTCGACATGGTGGTCGCTTCCCCGGCGGTGCGGGTGGTGGAAACGCTCAACGTCTTCTTCACCGGCTATGGCGAGGTGGTCGATCCGCATTGGGACCGGCGCATCTATCTGGCCTCCACGCCGACCCTGTTCGACGTGATCCGCGACCTGCCCGACAGCGCCGACAGCGTGCTGATGTCGGGGCATAATCCGGGGCTGGAGGAACTGGTCCTGGACCTGGTTCCCGACGACGGCGCGAGTCCGCTGCGCGAGGATGTGGAGGTGAAGTTCCCGACCGCCTCCATCGCCGTCCTGGATCTGCCCATCGACCATTGGAGCGAGGCGAAGGCCAACATCGCCACCCTGGCCAGCTTCACGCGCCCACGCGACCTGGACCCGGCGCTGGGACCGGGCTCGCGCTGAGCGGGCGGTAACGCCGATCCTCCGGCGGCGGGCGGAGGCCCGCGATGGATCTGGCTCATGCAGCGGCGGTGGGATGATGGCTGCCCCGGACGTGGCCGGAATGCCGCATGCTGGCGTGCAGGAACGTCCATAGCGGAACGGATGGTCCCTATTCCCCGATCGCCTTGGCCAGAACGGCGCGGATGGCTTCCAGGCGCGGGAGCAGATCGGCGCCGGCGTCCGTTTCGTCATTCTTTGGCGCGGGGGTGGCTAACGGCGGATCGCCGCCGCCATCGGCCAGCGCCTTTTGCGCGCCGCGCACCGTGAAGCCCTCGACATTCAGCAGATGGTTGATCCGCCGCACCAGCGCCACGTCGGCCGGCCGGTAATAGCGGCGGTTGCCCGATCGCTGGAGCGGGCGGAGTTGGGTGAAGCGCGTTTCCCAATAGCGCAGGATATGCTGCGGCAGACCGAGTTCGCTCGCCAGCTCGCTGATCGTCAGAAATGCGCCCTCTGCCTTTTCCATGGTCCTGATGTTGCACCTGTAGCGGCGCAAAGGTCAACCTTCGGGAAAATGGCTGTTTTGACGGCCGCCCTCTCAGGCCGAAGCGACACGGTCCCGCATCGTCTGGCTGGCGCGGAAGGTCAGCACCCGGCGCGGCTCGATCGGCACTTCGACGCCCGTCTTGGGGTTGCGGCCCATGCGCTGCGTCTTGTCCCGCAGCACGAAAGTGCCGAAGCTGGAGATCTTCACATTTTCCCCGCGTTCGAGCGCGGCGGACATATGCTCCAAAATGGATTCGATCAAGGTTGCCGCCTCTGCCCGCGAAAGGCCAATATGACGGTTCACGCTCTCCGCGAGATCCGCGCGCGTCAGAGTTCCGTTACCGCTCATAGCATTTCCCCACCTTGACACCCGTCAAGCCTAAATGCGGGTGATCATTCGACAATGTGCGCGATTTTGCATGATTCGGCAAGATCAGCGGTTGCCGAAATCCTTAAAAAACCGTGAAAATTGGACGGTATAGCGGTCCCGGAATGGGATTTGCGAGGGCCATGGGCAGGGATGTCGTCCGTTTTGGGCGGGATCGAGTGGGATCGAGGGCATCGCGGACCGGAGCAGGTACCGCCTGATGCCGGCAAAGGGTGGAGAGCGGACGTTCCCCCTCCCGCAAGCGGGAGGGGGTTAGGGGGTGGGCTGGCGCAACATTCGCGTTGTTTTGCAACGGCCAAGTCAGAAGCTCCCCCGGATCAAGTCCGGGGTCGCGCCCACCCCTAACCCCTCCCGTTTACGGGAGGGGAATGTCTTGGGATGGCCAAAGCCCGCCCTACACGCGCAGGACGCAGGCGCCCCAGGTGAAGCCGCCGCCCATCGCCTCCAGCACCAGCAGGTCGCCGGACTTTATGCGTCCGTCGCGCATGGCGAGGTCGAGCGCCAGGGGGACCGACGCTGCGGAGGTGTTGGCGTGGCGATCCACCGTCATCACCACCTTTTCCGGGGAGAGTTTCAGCTTGCGCGCGGTCGCGTCGAGGATGCGGGCATTGGCCTGGTGCGGGACCAGCCAGTCGATGTCCGCCGGGGTCATGTCGGCGGCGGCCATCACCTCGGTCAGCACGGAGGCGAGGTTGGTGACGGCGTGGCGGAAGACTTCCTGACCCTTCATGCGCAGCTTGCCGACCGTCTGCGTGGTCGAAGGGCCGCCGTCGACATAGAGAAGCTGGTTGTGGCGGCCGTCGGCATGGAGTTTCGAGGCGAGGATGCCGCGCCTGCCGTCGGCGCTTTCCTCCGCGCCCAGCACGACCGCGCCCGCGCCGTCGCCGAAGAGGACGCAGGTGGTGCGGTCTTCCCAGTCGAGGATGCGGCTGAAGGTTTCGGAACCGATCACGATGGCGTTGCGCGCCGCGCCGGAGCGGATCATGCTGTCGGCCACGGTGACGGCATAGAGGAAGCCGGAGCAGACCGCCGCCACGTCGAAGGCGACGCAATCGTCGATGCCCAGCGCAGCCTGGACGATGGTCGCGCTGGCGGGGAAGGTCTGGTCGGGCGTGGCCGTCGCCAGGATGATCAGGTCGATGTCGCTCGCGCCGATCCCGGCGGCTTCCAGCGCCGCCCTGGCCGCGTCGGTGGCGAGGGTGGCGGTGGTTTCGCCCTCCCCCGCTATGTAGCGGGTGCGGATGCCGGTGCGCTCGACGATCCATTCGTCGCTCGTGTCCACGGTTTCCGCCAGTTCGGCATTGCTGACGGCGCGGGCCGGCAGGGCGGAGCCCGTGCCCAGGAGAATGGATCGGCGGATCACTTTGCGGGCAGCTCCATCCTGGATGCGGGGGCGGTCAGCCCCTCGATCCCATGCATGTCGGCGGCGATGCGCCGGGTGATGTCTTCCTCCAGCAGCCGGGCGGCGACATGGACGGCATTGGCGACGCCCTTGTCGTTGGCGCTGCCGTGGCTTTTCACCACCACGCCATTCAGGCCCAGGAAAACGGCGCCATTATGGTTGTTTGGGTCGAGATGATGGCGCAGCAGGTGCATGGCGGGCTTGGAGATCAGGAAACCGAGCTTCGAGCGGATCGAGCTGGTGAAGGCGGTGCGCAGCAGGTCGGTGACGAAGCGGGCCGTGCCCTCCGCCGTCTTGAGCGCGACATTGCCGGAAAAGCCGTCCGACACGATGACGTCGACATCGCCCCGGCCGATCTTGTCGCCTTCGGTGAAACCGTCGAAGGACAGCGGCAGGCTGGTCGCGGCGCGCAGGATGGCGGCGGCGTCGCGGATTTCCTCCGTCCCCTTCATCTCTTCCGTGCCGATGTTCATCAGCCGGACGCGGGGGCGTTCCAGGTCAAGAGCGATGCGGGCATAGGCCGCGCCCATCACCGCGAACTGGACGAGGTTGCGGGCATCGCATTCGGTGTTGGCGCCCAGGTCCAGCATGACCACGTCATTGTCGCCCAGCGTCGGCAGCATGGCGGCCAGCGCGGGACGGTCGACGCCCTTCATGGTGCGCAGCGCCAGCTTCGCCATCGCCATCAGCGCGCCGGTATTGCCGGAGGAGACGGCAGCGCCGCACTCGCCCGCCTTCACCGCCGCGATGGCCATGCTCATGGAGCTGGTCTTCTTGCGGATGGCGACGCTGGGCTTGTCGCCCGCATCCACGACATCGGGCGCGTGGACGATTTCCGACGCGGCGCGCAGATTGGGGTGGTTGTCGAGCGCGGCCTTGATCCGCGCCTCGTCTCCGAAAAGGGTGAAGCGCAGTCCTTCGTGACGGCGACGGGCGAGCGCCACGCCCGCCATCATCACGCGCACGCCTTCATCCCCGCCCATCGCGTCGATTGCGATTCGCGGTTGGCTGGACAAGTTAACGCACCCTTTTCAGGAGAAATTCCGGAACGTCAGGCCCCGACGGCGACGATTTCGCGACCGTTATAATGACCGCAGGCGTCGCAGAGATTGTGCGGACGCTTCAGTTCGCCGCAGTTGGAGCATTCCTGATAGGCCTCGACGCGCAGCGAGTCATGGCTGCGGCGCATGCCGCGGCGGGACGGGGACGTTTTCCTCTTGGGGACAGCCATGTCGGCACCTTATTCCATAAATTGATCTGTTAGTGCGACTGGCCGTATCCGATGGATGCCGACGCCAACGGCGCCGCAGACCCATGCGGCCCGGATGATCGCGAAGCCCTGCGCCTATAGCGTTTTTTGGCCCATGCGCAAGTCCTTCCTTGCCCCGGCATGGCGCCGCCCTATTCTGGGGGCGTCACGATAAAAGGGGGGAAATCCGATGTTGCTGCCGATCACGCTGACCCTGGCCGCGGCCTGCGCGCTGATCAACATGTGGCTGGGGTTCCGCTGCACGCGAATCCGGATCGCGAGCCAGGTGATGCATGGCGACGGCGGCAGCGCGATGCTGGCCAGGCGGATGCGCGCCCATGCCAATTTCATCGAATATGTGCCGGTGACGCTGATTTTGTTCGGACTGGTGGAACTGGCGGTCGGCGCGTCGATCTGGCTGTGGGGCGCGGCGCTGGTGCTGGTGCTGGCGCGAATCGGCCATGGATTCGGGATGGATGCGGACAAGCCGACCGTCTGGCGCGCGGGCGGGGCGCTGCTGACCTGGGTGGTGATGGTCGGCATGGCGGTGACGGCGCTCGCCATCGCCTATGGCGCGACGCGGGAAGTGCCCGCGCCGCCCGCCATGGCGATGATTCGCTGACGCTCAAGCCAGGACGGCATCCCCCACGAAGGGATTGGTGCGGCGTTCATGGGCGAAATTGCTCATCGGGCCGTGGCCGGGGACGAAGGCCGTGTCGCCGCCCAGGGGCCATAGCTTGCCGGTGATCGCGTCGATCAGATCCTGATGATTGCCCATCGGGAAGTCGGTGCGGCCGATGGAACCCTGGAACAGCACGTCGCCGACGATGGCGAGCTTGCTGGGGGCGTGGTGGAAGACGACATGGCCCGGCGTGTGGCCGGGGCAATGATAGACGTCGAGCGTGAGGTTGCCGACCGTCACCTGGTCGCCGTCCTTCAGCCAGCGGTCGGGTTCGAAGCTTTCGCCGTTGATGCCATATCTCGCGCCGTCCTCGCCCAGCCGGTCGATCCAGAAGCGGTCGGCTTCATGGGGGCCTTCGATCGGCACGCCCAGGTCGCGGGCGAGGATGCCCGCCTGGCCGCAATGGTCGATATGGCCGTGGGTGACGAGGATCTTCTCTATGGTGACGCCATGCTGCTCGGCCGCCTTCCTGAGCAGCGGCAGATCGCCGCCCGGATCGACGAAGGCGCCGCGATTGGTCGCCGTGCACCAGAAGAGCGTGCAATTCTGCTGGAGCGGCGTGACGGGGATCAGGGCGGCTTTGAGGGGCGGAGTCGTCATGGCGTTGATGTGGCGAAGCTGCGCGCCGGGCGCAAGGCTTTGGGGAGGGGGAGGGGTTTTGCAGCTCCGGTCCGAGGCGGCTGGTGTGGATTACCTTCATCCCCCCTCCCGCAGGCGGGAGGGGGTTAGGGGGTGGGTTGGCGCGACATCTGCATTGTTTTGCAACGGGGCTAAGTCAGAAGCTCGCTCCGCTCGCGCCCACCCCTGGCCCCTCCCGCCTGCGGGAGGGGAATATCTTGGATCGGCCAAAGGCCCTCTTACCCTATTTCCCCCGTCGCGAAGGGTTCCGCCAGGCTGATGCTGTCGAGCACCTTGGCGGTTTCGTCGCGCACGCGGAGCATCACGCGGTGCAGGCGGCATTCCGATTCGGGCAGGCAGTTGGTGCAGGTCTCATGCGCAAAGCGGCTGGCGCAGGGCGTGAGCGCGAGCGAGCCGCGGGTCAGCCGGACGATGTCGCCATAGCTGATGTCCACCGGGGCCAGCGCCAGCCAATAGCCGCCGTCGCGCCCTCGCTGGGTCGCGACCAGTCCCTCCCGCGCCAGTTCCGACAGGATCACCGTCAGGAATTTGGACGGGATGTTCTGGCGCGTGGCGATCTCGTTCAGCGGCACCGGACCCTGCCGGTAGCGGTCTGCGAGATGCTGGAGGGCGCGGATGGCGTAACGGGTCTTCTGCGAAAGCATGGGGCTGTTATTCGCTGCCGCCGCAGATTTGACAAGTCATCAGGGCGCGGGATTCAGCGCCTGGCGCGCCTGTTTCGGAAAATCGCTGAACATCGCGTCGACGCCCGTTCCGGCGACCGCCCGGACATAGCCGGCGAAATCGCCCCGGCCCTGCGGATCGTCGGGGCGCTGGAAGGCGGCGGGCAGGAAGCCGTTTTCCATGCGCAGCGTCCAGACATGGACTTGCAATCCGGCCTGATGGGCGCGTTCGACCAGTCCCGTCGGGCCTTCGGGCGCCAGCACCATGGCCGCCGCCGGGCCGATGCCGTCGGCATAGTCCGCGACCTGCCGCAGCCCCTGCGCCGTCATCATGTCGGCATAGCTCGTCCCCGGCTCGTCGGCGGGACCGCCCTCGCCCGCAACGAGCTGGATCAGGCGCAGGCGCGACGCGGCGCGCAGGGCCTTGAGATTGCCGACCTCGAAGGACTGGATGAAGACCGGATCGGCCTCCGTCTGATAGCCGTAGCGGCTGAGCAGATTGAGCAAGGGCGCCTGATGCGGCAGGCCGATGCCCGCGAAATAGGCGGGATGCTTGGTTTCGGGATAGAGGCCGATGCGGCGGCCGGTTTCCGCCTCCTTGGCGCGGACCAGCTTCACGATCTCCTCGAAGGTGGGAATCGGGTAGAGGCCGTCGAAGCGGCTGTTCGCGGGCCGAAGCTGCGGCAGCCGTTCGCGGGCGCGCAGCGTGCGCAGTTCCGCGAGCGTGAAATCCTCCGTGAACCAGCCGGTGACGGGCTGGCCGTCGATGGTCTTGCTGGTCCTGCGCGCGGCGAATTCGGGGTGATCGGCGACGTCGGTGGTGCCGCTTATCTCATTTTCATGCCGGGCGACGAGGACGCCGTCGCTGGTCAGCACCAGGTCCGGCTCGATATAGTCGGCGCCCTGGTCGATGGCGCGTTCATAGGCGGCGAGCGTATGTTCGGGCCGTTCGCCGCTGGCTCCGCGATGGGCGATGATGAAGGGTTCCGCCCCGGTCTCCGTCATCGCTGGCGCCGCCGTCAAAAGGGTGAGGAGGAGGAATGTTCGGAGCATCCCCCTCAAAATCATGCCTTCACGCCCTCCAGGGCTTCCTCATAGGTCGTCGCCTTGAAACCGACGATGGTGCGGTCGCCCAGGTCCAGGATCGGACGCTTGATCATCGAGGGATTGCTCATCATCAGCAGAATCGCCTTTTCCGAATCGATATGCGCCTTGTCGCCCGCGTCCAGCGCCTTGAAGGTGGTGCCGGAACGGTTGAGGATGGTTTCCCACCCATGCTCCATCACCCATTCCTCCAGCTTCGCCTTGTCGACGCCCGACACCTTGTAGTCGTGGAAGCTGTATGGCTTGCCGCTATTGTCCAGGAAATTGCGCGCCTTCTTGATCGTGTCGCAATTCTTGATGCCGTACATGGTCAGCATGGCCGTTATCCCTTGAACGCGGTGACTTCGATCTCGATCTTCATCTCCGGCTTGATGAGGCCGGTGACGATGCAGCTTGCGGCGGGGCGGATGTCGCCGAAGACCGGCGCGGTCGCCTCCCCCAGCACGTCCCAATAGGCGGGGTCCGTGATGTAATAGGTGACGCGCACCACGTCCGCGAAGGAGAAGCCCGCCTCCTGCAGCGCCCGGCCGATGACCTTCAGCGCATTCTTGCCCTGGTCGACGACGGATTCGGGCATGGCCTTTGTTTCGGGATCGGTGCCGGTGGTGCCGGCGACGAAGCACCAGTCGCCCTGGACGACGGCGCGCGAATAGCCGACCTGCGCCTCGAAAGGCGAGCCGGAGGAAATGAGCTGGCGGGGCATGGAAGTTCCCTGTGCAGAACGGAGCGAAAAGGATCGCTGCGGCTCTTGCCCCGTTCGCAGGATGCTGTCCAGCGCCTTTTGCCCGGCGGGAACGGCGCGGGCCGCCGGCCGTTGGAGCGAGGAAGGAGACAGAGCATGAACCGACCCGACGACAGCCCCTTCCCCGACGCGGGGGAGGAAAATGACGAACAGGCCGAAGCGGGGTCGCAGGCGCAGGACGTGGCCGACGAGGCGCGGGCGCGGTCGACGGACCTGGCCGAGGACAGCGAGCGCGGCGGACGGCCCAATCCCGCGCAGATCATTCCCGACGACACGCCCGATCTGGTCGAACGGATGGAGGAAATGAACCGATCCGGCCGGATCGACAATGACGCCTTCGCCGGCGAACCGCAGATGGACGATGAGGAGGATATATTGGGGCCGACCGAGGACGAGGAATAAGGTCCGGCCGCCGGCCTGCTATCCGGCTAAGCCGCGTTCTGGTCCAGCGACAGGTTGATCATCCCCCGCGCCATATGGCCGAGCGCATCGGCCATGGCAGCGGCGAGTTGCGGGTCGATGCCCGGTTGCGCCTTTATGGCGCGGGTCATGGCGGCGGACCATTGATCCGCCAGCCCCGCGGTGATCGGGAAGGCGCGGTGCAGCGACATGATGCACTGGCCGCGTTCGAACCAGTCGCGCGGACCGCCCGACCATCCCGCCAGGAAACGGGTGAGGCCATGGCGCACGGCGCGCAGGTCCGCCGCATGGATGGCGCGCAGATCGGCATAGGCGCGGTCCCGGTCGATCAGGTCGTAGAAGCGGTTGGCGATGGCGGCGACGGTCGCCTCGCCGCCGATGCGGGCATAGGGGGTGGTCATGGGGCCTCCTGCTGGTCGGGCCAGCGTGGCGGCCTGTGCCCGCGAGTCATTGATATGGATCAAATCGCGCGTTTTTGACGCGAGACGGCAGGGACGCCTTTCGTTATGGCCGCGTCATGAGCCGAGGAACCAGGAAGACGCGCAATGAGGTGATCTGGCTGGCGCAGGCGCGCCGGGCCGGGCGCGGACGCCTGCCACCCAGGAAGCCCAAGGGGCCTTCGGTCGCCATGCTGGTGATCGGCGGGGTTCTGATGGGCGCGGGCCTGGGCTGGTTCGGGCCGGATCTGGCGCAGCGCTTCCAGAGCAGTTGGCGGGAGGTGGCGTCGCCCGTCGCGGGGGACAAGCTGTCGGCGCGGTTCGGCTTCTGCCATGTCGGCGGCGGCGCCGATTGCGTGGTCGACGGGGACACCTTCTGGTTCCGCGGCGAAAAGATAAGGGTGATGGACATCGACGCGCCCGAAACGCATGGTCCGCGCTGCGCCCAGGAAGCGGCGCTGGGGGCGCGGGCGACGCAGCGATTGCAGCAGTTGATGAACGCCGGTCCCTTCTCGCTGGAAAGCGGCGATCGGGAGACGGACCGCTATGGGCGGGCGCTGCGGGTGGTGACGCGGGGCGGGCAGTCGATCGGCGAGATGCTGGTGGCCGAAGGGTTGGCGCGGGAATGGGACGGGGCGCGGCATCCGTGGTGTTGATTGCCCGGCATTGATCGGCCCGTGCTGATCGGCCTGGCGTTGAAGGAGGGCTGAGGGAGGGCGGCTCCCTCAGCCTTTCCGTTTTTTAGCGGCAGCTCAGATTGCCGCGGTCGATTTCGCGGCCGAGCAGAGCGCCCGCGCCCGCGCCGATGAGGATGCCCGCCGTGTTGGAATAACCCCGGTCGAGCTGGCCGCCGAGCAGGCCGCCCAGCGCCGCGCCGACGATCAGGCCGGTCGTGCCGTCCGAGCGGCGGCAATAATAGCGGTCGTCATAGCCGCGATAGATGCGCGTCGAGCGGGTCACGCGGATCGGCTCATAGCCGCCGCGATAATAGCGGTCGGGCCGGTAATAGCGGCCATAGCGCGGGTCCGGACGGTTCCAGTCATAGCTGTAAATCACGCGGCCGGGGCGCTGGTAACGGTCATGCTTGCCGCCATGCTTCCAGTCGTTGCGGCCGTGGCCGGGATTATGCTTCTTGCCGTGACCGGCCCAGGGCGGCGGATCAGCGGCGGCCGGAGCCGCGCTCAACGCCACGGCGCCGAGGGACAGGGCGGCAAGGGCGGTTTTCAGGGTGAACTTCATCTCAGGCTCCCTTGGTTATGATGAGGGAGAACATCCGAATGCACATAAACGTTGCATGAACGGAACAAAAACGAGGCGTTAATTTGGAGGTCAGGCTAGGAAGGTGATTGGGATATTGCGCCACCAATATGGTGGGAGATTGGACCGAAATGGTGTGATCGTCTTGCAATCGGGAGGCGGGAGGGGCATCTTCGCCGCATGAAGAGCCGTACCGATCTGCAAGACAAGCTGGCTGAGCAAGGCAGCACGCCTGAGCGCGGCTATGCTGCGTGGAAGCGCGGGAAGATTGAGCGGGGGCTGGCGCAGGCGGAAGATCGTGCCGGAATGATCCCGATGGAACGGATATTGCGCGACTTCGGGCTTGAACGTTAATTTTACGCCGCAAGCGCGGGACGATCTGGCGGCGATCCGGGACTGGATCGCGCAGGATGATGAGCGGGCGGCCGAGAAGGTGGTCGCGCGGGTCGTGCAGACGGCGATGATGTTCGGGCAGTTTCCGTTGCTTGGGCGTGCAGGTGTCGTGGAAGGCACGCGGGAGTTTTCGGTGGTCGGCTTGCCCTATCTGATCGTCTATCGGATTGAATCAGATATTGAGGTGGATGTGCTGACGATTATTCATACGCGGCGGATGTATCCGGCTGAATAAACACAGCGCTAAATTCTCTTGCCCTTAATCTTGTGGGTAGGCGCGCCTCATTTTGTAACCGCCAAGGCTCCCCAATGGAAACCATTGATCGATGATAGACGCCCCCGCCAGAGGACTCCATCCTTCCCACTGGGAATCGGTATTTGCCCCGGATGAAAAATTTTTGCGTCCATCAAATGAATAAAACCGGGAGGATGGACGTCGGCTTCATCTCCTTCATCAGATTCATTGTCATCTTCTGAAGTATAGATCGATTTCCAGCCACTTACCCAGTTCGAAATGACCTCCTGTTCTTCTGGATTGGTAAAGCTTTGCTTCACCTGTTCGGCTGCCATTTCGAAATATTCTTCTCCACCAATTATAATTCCCGAAACCAGCAATCCGCTGCAATAGAGAGTTATCGGAAATCGTAGTCCCTTATTGGCGAATTTAACATATTCTCCGAGATACCAATCGAAATGCGGTTGTGTTTCGATTGGTATTTGTGGAGTGATTTCACTTTCGGGTTGCGTCGTCATTGCACTCACTCCGCCGCGATGCCCGCCGCCTTGAACATATCCGGATCGCCCGCTTCATCCGCGTTGGCTGCTTCGCCGCCTTTCAGCTTGGCGCGGCGGTCGAACGCGTCCCACACATCGTTCCACTGGCCGCGCGTCGCCGCCTTCGAATATTCGGTGGCGCGGGTTTCGAAGAAATTGGCGTGCTCCACGCCGTTCAGCAGCGGGGTCAGCCAGGGGAGGGGGTGTTCGTCGATCATGTAGATGGGTTTCAGGCCCAGTTGCCCCAGGCGCCAGTCGGCGATGTAGCGGACATATTTCTTGATGTCCTTGGGCGTCATGCCGGGCACCGGGCCCATTTCGAAGACCAGGTCGACGAAGGCGTCCTCGATGCGGACGGTCTTCTGGCACATGTCCATGATGTCGTCCTTGACCGACACAGTCAGGCAGTCGCGTTCCTTCACGAAGGCGTGGAACAGGCGGACGATGCCTTCGCAGTGCAGCGTCTCGTCGCGGACCGACCAGCTAACGATCTGGCCCATGCCCTTCATCTTGTTGAAGCGCGGGAAGTTCATCAGCATCGCGAAGCTGGCGAAAAGCTGCAGCCCCTCGGTGAAGCCGCCGAACATGGCCAGCGTCTTGGCGATGTCCTCGTCCGTGTCGACGCCGAACTGCTGGAGATAGTCGTGTTTGTCCTTCATCTCCTTATATTGCATGAAGGCGCTATATTCGCTTTCCGGCATGCCGATGGTGTCGAGCAGGTGCGAATAGGCGGCGATGTGGACCGTTTCCATGTTGCTGAAGGCGGTCAGCATCATCTTGATTTCGGTCGGCTTGAACACGCGGCCATATTTTTCGTGGTAGCAGTCCTGCACCTCCACGTCCGCCTGGGTGAAGAAGCGGAAGATCTGCGTCAGCAGGTTGCGTTCATGGTCGCTGAGCTTCTGCGCCCAGTCGCGACAATCCTCGCCCAGCGGCACTTCCTCCGGCAGCCAGTGAAGCTGCTGCTGGCGCTTCCAGAACTCATAGGCCCAGGGATATTCGAAGGGCTTGTAGACCTTGCTGGCTTGAAGAAGGGGCATGGTGGTTACTCCGAGGATTTTATACCAGACCCTCTCCCCTTGTGGGAGAGGGAGGGGCCCATCGCGTCAGCGATGGGAGGGTGAGGGGTGAAGATCGCTATCCTTGCCAGCGCGCCTTCGGGATTTTGCATCACATCATGGTTCCAGAAGCGGATCACGCGATAGCCTTCCTGTTGGAGAAAGGCCGTGCGGGGCGCGTCTGCCGCCTCGTCATGCTGGCCGCCGTCCAGTTCGATGATCAGGCGGGCGGCGTGAGAGGCGAAGTCCGCGAAATAGGGGCCGATGGGAACCTGGCGGCGGAACCTGGCGCTCGGCAACTTTTCGCGGAGGAGAGTCCAGAGGCGTTTCTCGGCGTCGGTTGCATTGCGGCGCAGTTCTCTCGCGCGGGCGATCGTCGGGTTTGGGGCCTTACCCCTCACCTTCCCACGCGGCTTTGCCGCGCGGGCCCCTTCCTCTCCCACAAGGGGAGAGGAGATTCTTGGATCACTGGCAGGCGAGGCACTCGTCATAGTCGGTGGTCTCGCCGATTTCGAATTTGGGGGCGTCGATGGTGTTGTCTGCTTCCACGCCGCCCGCGAAGCCGGCGCGCTGGACCGATTTGGAGCGGAGATAATAGAGCGACTTGATGCCCAGTTCCCACGCCCGATAATGGAGCATGAGGAGATCCCATTTCTCCACGTCGGCGGGGATGAAGAGGTTGAGCGACTGCGCCTGGTCGATATAGGGCGTGCGGTCGGCGGCCAGTTCGAGCAGCCAGCGCTGGTCGATCTCGAAACTGGTCTTGAAGACGTCCTTTTCCTCCTGGCTCAGGAAGTCGAGATGCTGGACGCTGCCGCCCTTTTCCAGGATCGAGTTCCACACCGCCGTGCTGTCCTTGGCCTTCGCCACCAGCAGCTTTTCGAGGTACGGATTCTTCACCGCGAAGCTGCCGGACAGCGTCTTGTGGGTGTAGATGTTCGCCGGGATCGGTTCGATGCAGGCCGACGCGCCGCCGCAGATGATGCTGATCGACGCGGTCGGCGCGATCGCCATCTTGCAGGAGAAACGCTCCATCACGCCCATGTCGGCGGCGTCCGGGCACGGACCGCGCTCGACCGCGAGCTGCATCGAGGCTTCGTTCACCTTCTCGTTGATATGCTTGAAGATGCGCAGGTTCCACGATTTGGCCATCGCGCCTTCGAAGGGAAGTCCGCGGGCCTGGAGGAAGGAGTGGAACCCCATGACCCCCAGGCCCACCGACCGTTCACGGCTCGCACTATATTTCGCCCGCGCCATTTCCGGCGGCGCGCGGTCGATATAGTCCTGCAGCACATTGTCGAGGAAGCGCATGACATCCTCGACAAACTGCCTGTCATCCTTCCACTCGTCCCAGGTTTCCAGGTTGAGGGAGGAAAGACAGCAGACGGCCGTGCGGTCATTGCCGATATGGTCGCGACCCGTCGGCAAAGTGATTTCGGAACAGAGGTTGGAGGTCGACACCTTGAGCCCCAGATCGCGGTGATGCTTGGGCATCGTGCGGTTCACAGTGTCGTTGAAGACGATATAGGGTTCGCCGGTGGCGAGGCGGACCTCCACCAGCTTCTGGAACAGGGCGCGGGCGTTGACGCTGCCGCGCACCGACTGGTCCTTCGGGCTGCGCAGCGCGAATTCCTTGCCGTCGCGCACCGCCTCCATGAATTCGTCGGTCAGCAGCACGCCATGGTGCAGGTTCAGCGCCTTGCGGTTGAAGTCGCCGCTGGTCTTGCGGATTTCCAGGAACTCCTCGATCTCCGGATGGGAGATGTCGAGATAGCAGGCGGCCGAACCCCGGCGCAGGCTACCCTGGCTGATCGCGAGGGTAAGGCTGTCCATCACGCGGACGAAGGGGATGATGCCGCTGGTCTTGCCGTTCAGGCCCACCGGCTCCCCGATGCCGCGCACATTGCCCCAATAGGTGCCGATGCCGCCGCCCCGGCTGGCGAGCCAGACATTCTCGTTCCAGGTGTTGACGATGCCTTCCAGGCTGTCGTCCACGCTGTTGAGATAGCAACTGATCGGCAGGCCGCGCCCGGTGCCGCCGTTCGACAGGACGGGCGTGGCGGGCATGAACCAGAGGCGCGAGATATAATCGTAGACGCGCTGGGCATGGTCGGCGTCGTCGGCATAGGCGGCGGCGACGCGGGCGAACAGATCCTGATAGGATTCGCCGGGCAGCAGATAGCGGTCCTGCAACGTGTCCTTGCCGAAATCGGTCAGCAGCGCGTCGCGGCTGGCGTCGGTCACGACATGGAAGCGGCGCTCCAGCACGGTGGAGGAATCCGGCGTCGGGTCGGCCTTGGGCGCAGGCGCCCCATCGACCAGCGCCCCCTCGGCGGGAACGGGAGCCTTCTTCTTGTCCGCCACGGTTTCGACCACTTCGTCAATCACGGTTGCCACGTCGCTTGCACTCACCTGTTCGCTGTCTCGAAAATCCATGACCAGCTCCCGAATGTTCCTGTTTCGTTCGATTCGGTCAAGCCGCTGCCGGCCGGGCCGAACGAATATAGCATTATCGACCCGGTCAGGCACGGAGATGGGGCCAGCAGGCGCGATCGCAAGGGCAAAAACAGCCTCCCTCCGGGAAGCGGCCCGGTTGGTTCGATCACAATCTGTTGGGTAACCCCCGTTAACCCGATACAAGGGATAGTGCCACAGCTTCATTTCCTTTCAAGGGGGTAAATGACGGTTCGGAGACTCAACTCATCGACGCTGAGACTCGTTTCGTCGACGTTGCGGCACGGCGCAGCGCAGCGACGCACGGACTTTCCTTGGCTTTGCAAAAGGCAAGGGGGACAATTTGGCCCGGAAAATAAATTTGGCTTGCCACGCAATTGCTGGGCCGGGCGATTCCACCCATGGCGTTTCGCGACGAATGCATGACAGATAGGGGGGAACGGAGCGGCACGAGCCATGGGCGACGAGAGACGAGAGGAGCCGACATGATTCTCTATTACCACCCCCTCTCCTCCTGCAGTTGGAAGGTGCTGATCGCCCTTTACGAGAACGGCACCCCGTTCGAGCCGCGCATGCTGGACGACCCGGCCGTGGCGGAGGCGTGGCTGGCGCTGTGGCCGCTGGGGAAGTTCCCGGTGCTGCGGGACGAGACGCGGGACAGGACGGTCGCGGAAACCAGCATCATCATAGAATATCTGGGACGGCATCGTCCGGGGCCCTTCCGGCCGATTCCCGAAGATGCCGACGCGGCGCTGGAGGTTCGGCTGATGGACCGGCTGTTCGACATCTATGTGATGACGCCGATGCAGGCGATCGTCGCCGAGAAGATCCGGCCCCAGGGCGTCGCCCGCGATTCCCACGGCGTGGGGGAAGCGCGGCGGATGCTGGGCAAGGCCTATGCGCTGCTGGAGGCGCGGATGGCGGGACGGCGCTGGGCGGCGGGGGACGATTTCACCCTGGCCGATTGCGCGGCGGCGCCGGCCCTGTTCTATGCCGACAAGATCGAGCCGATGCGGGGCGGCTTTCCGGCACTGCGCGCCTATCTGGAACGGCTGGAGGCGCGGGAGAGCTTCGCGCGGGTGCTGCGGGAAAAGGAGCCGTGGTGGCCCATGTTTCCCTTCGCGGATTAGGGCGTGTGGGGATTCAGCCCATGGCGGGCTGCAAATAGCGGCTTTCTGCGCTTCCGGTGCTCACGTACTGAAGTACGCTCCGCGCCGGTTCTCGAATTCCACTATTTTCGCCGCGCCCTGAACTGAATCCCCACACACCCTAGGACGTGTGGGGATTCAGCCCATGGGGGTCCGCGGGTCGGGCCTCAGCCCTTCCACGCCTTGAGCGCGCGTTCATAGCGCCCGGCGGCCGTATCGCGGGCTTTTTCCAGTCGGCGCCTTTCGGCCCCATGTCGTTGTTCCAGTTCCTGCCGCTCGCGCCGGAGGGCGGCTTCGCGGCGGGCCAGCCGCCGGCTTTCCGCTTCCTGCCGCCGGTCGAGCGCCGCCAGCGCTTCCTCCGCCTCGTCCAGCGGCGCGCGATCGGGGCGGGGTTCGGGCTTCGCCGCCTTGCGCGCCGTCGCTTTCCCGGAGCCTGCGGGCTTTTCCGCCGGCAAAGCCGCGAGATGCTCCGCCATGGAACCGCGGGGCCGCTTGATGACCTTGCCGGGATGGGCGAGCGGCTCGGCGGTCAGCGCGGGATCGGTCACGACCTCCGCCACGCCGCGGGCGAACAGATTGGCGTCGGCGCCCCAGGCCTCCAGCGCCGCCTTCTGGCTGGGCGCGGCGACATAGGCGTCGTGGAAGCCGATGGCGGTGCGATAGGTCTTGAGCGCGCGGGGCATGGCCGGGAAACGCCTGGGGCGGGCGCCCGGCTCCCTCCCGCCACTGGACTCGCGCGCGATTCCCTACTAGCCGCTCCCCTGCATGGACCTGCCGCGCCGGGCGGGCCTTTAGATTAGGGACCAGGGTAGATGACCGTCATCAAAACCGCCGATCTGATCGAGAGCGTGGCCGACGCGCTCCAGTTCATCAGCTACTATCATCCGATGGATTATATCCGCGCATTGGGCAAAGCCTATGAGGCGGAGGCCAATCCGGCGGCGAAGGACGCCATCGCCCAGATCCTGACCAACAGCCGCATGTGCGCCGAGGGGCACCGCCCGATCTGCCAGGATACCGGCATCGTCAACGTCTTCGTCAAATGGGGCATGGACTGCCGCCTGGACGACAACAGCCGTTCCATGCAGGAGGTGATCGACGAGGGCGTGCGCCGCGCTTACCTCAACCCCGAAAACCGGCTGCGCGCCTCGATCCTGAAAGACCCGGCGTTCAGCCGCGTCAATACGAAGGACAACACGCCCTGCGTGCTGAATGTCGAGATGGTGCCGGGCAACAAGGTGATCGTCGACGTCGCGGCCAAGGGCGGCGGGTCGGAGAACAAGACCAAGTTCAAGATGATGAACCCCAGCGATTCCATCGTCGACTGGGTGCTGGAGATGATCCCGCAGATGGGCGCGGGCTGGTGCCCGCCCGGCATGCTGGGCATCGGCATCGGCGGCACGGCGGAAAAGGCGGTGGCGCTGGCCAAGGAATCGCTGATGGAGCCCATCGACATGGGCGAATTGAAGGCGCGCGGGCCGCAGAACGACATCGAGAAGCTGCGCATCGAGATTTTCGACAAGGTCAACGCGCTGGGCATCGGCGCGCAGGGGCTGGGCGGGCTTTCGACCATCCTGGACGTCAAGATCTACGACTATCCCTGCCATGCGGCGGGCAAGCCGGTGGCGATGATCCCCAACTGCGCCGCGACGCGCCATGCGCATTTCACGCTGGACGGGTCGGGCCCGGCCTATCTGGAGGCGCCGAAGATTTCGGAATGGCCGCAGGTGGACTGGAAGCCGAGCAAGGAGGCGATCCGGGTCGACTTGGACAAGCTGACGCCGGAAGTGGTGCAAAGCTGGAAGCATGGCGACCGGCTGCTGCTGAACGGCAAGATGCTGACCGGGCGCGACGCGGCGCACAAGCGGATTCAGGACATGCTGGCGCGGGGCGAGGAGCTGCCGGTCGATTTCAAGGGCCGCGTCATCTATTATGTCGGCCCGGTCGATCCGGTGCGCGACGAAGTGGTGGGTCCGGCCGGGCCGACCACCGCCACGCGCATGGACAAGTTCATGGACATGATGCTGGAGCAGGGCCTGGCGGCGTGCGTCGGCAAGGCGGAGCGCGGGCCTGCGGCGACCGATTCCATCGCTAGGCATAAGAGCGCCTATCTGATGGCGGTCGGCGGCGCGGCCTATCTGGTGGCGCGGGCGATCAAGGCGGCCAAGGTGGTCGGCTTCGAGGATCTGGGCATGGAGGCGATCTACGAGTTCGAGGTGCAGGACATGCCCGTGACCGTCGCCGTCGACAGCGAAGGGCAGAATGTCCACCGGCTCGCCCCGCTGGTGTGGCAGGAGAAGATCCGGAAGGAAGGTCTTCTCGAAAAGGCGTGAGGCTTTCTTGATCCTCCCCATCGGTAGATGGGGAGGGGGACCAGCCGAAGGCTGGTGGAGGGGAATTGGCGCGATGCCTCCCAAGAGGAAGACGGTGGCGCAGGCGCGGGGATTGCGCCGCGCCCTGACGCCGCCGGAGATCAGGCTCTGGCAATGGCTGCGGGAGCGGCCCGAGGGGTTGAAGTTCCGGCGGCAGCATCCGGTCGGGCCGTATGTGCTGGATTTTTATTGTGCGTCGGCGCGGCTGGGGGTGGAGGTCGACGGGGGCTTTCATGATCATGCCGAGCGGATTGCGCAGGATACGCGGCGGGATGAGTGGCTGGGCGCGCAGGGGGTTCGGGTCTTGCGGATCAGGGCTGCCGACGTGTTTCGGGAGTTTGAAGCCGTGACGGTGCACATTCTGCACGAATGTCGCGCATTTCCCCTCCACCAGCCTGCGGCTGGTCCCCCTCCCCATCTTTCGATGGGGAGGAATAAGTGATTTGGCTTCCGGCGGCTTTGTTGGCGGGGGTGGCGCAGGCCTGGCGGACGGCGGTGCAGCGGCGGGTCAGTCATGATCTGTCGGTCAATGCGGCCGGGGTGGTGCGCTATCTTTATGGACTGCCTTTCGCGCTGATGTTGCTGGGTGGGTATCGGCTGGTTTTTGGCGGGCCGTGGCCCGTTCCCGATGCTTCTTTCCTGCTGTTCTGCCTGGGGGGCGGGTTGGCGCAGATCATTGCGACCAATTTGCTGATCATGGCCTTCGCCCATCGCAATTTCGTCGTCGGCACCGCCTATTCCAAGACGGAGGCGGTCCAGGGGGCCATATTGTCCTTCCTGCTGATGGGGGAGCGGCTGCATCCGCTGACATGGGCGGGGATCGGTTGCGGGGTGATGGGCGTCATGCTGCTGTCCGCCGGGGGAAAGCGGGCGGGCTTCCTCCGTTCGCTGGGGCAGCCGGCGGCGCTGTGCGGGATCGCTTCGGGTTTCTTCTTCGCGCTGACCGCCATCGCCGTCCGGCGGGCGACGCAGATGGCGGGCGGCGGCGATCCGGTGCTGGCGGCGCTGATCGTGCTGGCGGCGACGGTCGCGATGCAGGCGGCGATGCAGGGCGGCTATCTGCTGCTGCGGGAGCCGGAGCAGATGCGCCGGGTGCTGCGCGGCTGGCGGGTTTCGGGGCAGGTGGGGCTGCTGTCCGCGCTGGGTTCGGCCTGCTGGTTCACCGGCTTCGCCACCGCGCCGGTCGCGCTGGTGCGGATCGTCGGACAGGTGGAGGTCGTCTTCACTTTGGGCTTCGGCCATTTCTACCTAGGCGAGCGGATGGCGCGCAGCGAGGTCTTGGGGCTGATGCTGGTGGTGGGCGGGGTGGTGCTGGCCTTGATGGGGGCGCTTTAACCAGCCCTTCGATGCGCCATTTCCACTTCGCTCGATGCTGCTCAGGACGAACGGAGTGAGTTCGGCCAACGGCCCGCCGCATCGCTAACGGATATTTTACCAACGTCCGATAGCCCGGATTGCGTGGAAAGCCAGGCAAGAAACCGGAACGTCGAACAGGCGGTGAAGAAGGTGGCCGAGTTGTCGGGCGACCTGGGCATCCGCACGCTCGACCTGCAGGCGGACATCAGCGAACTGGCGGATCGCGTCACCAACCAGGCCCGCACCATAGAGGCGATCAGCGGCGCGGCGGCGCAGCTTTCCCGCGACGGCGAAAGCGTGGCGCTGGCGGGGCAGGACGCGCGCGAAAAGGCCGTGGCGGCCCGCTGCATCATCCAGGATTCCGGGCGCCAATTGTCGGACGCCAACGGCAATTTCGTCGACCTGATCGAACGGGTGAGCAGCGTCCACGCCCAGCTCGACGGCTTTCGCGAGGCGCTGAAGACCGTCGCCCATGTGACCAGCGTCATCAGCGGCATCGCCAGCCAGACCAATTTGCTGGCGCTGAACGCCACCATAGAGGCGGCGCGGGCGGGCGACGCCGGGCGCGGCTTCGCCGTCGTGGCGGCGGAGGTCAAGAAACTGGCGCAGGAAACCGCGACCGCCACCCAGACCATCGACCAGTCGATCGGCGCCCTGACCGGCGAGGCGGGCAAGATGCTGGAGGGCATCGTCCACGGCGCGGAAACGGCGCGCACCGCGCTCAACGACACCAAGAACATCGAACTGCTGGTCGAACGGCTGGGCGCGCTGATGGCGGACCTCTCCAGCAACAGCGAAACCGTCGCCGAACGCATCGCCTCCATCGTCGGATCGGCGGGCGAGATTCGCGGCGGGCTGGCGGCGCTGGCGAGCACATCGACCGACAATGCCGGCGGCCTGCAAAGGCTGTCCGGCCGCATCTCCACCGCCAGCGACGACACCAACCGGCTGCTGCAACTGGTGGCGGAAAGCGGCGTCGAGATCGCCGACACGCCCTATATCGACTTCTGCCTGGACGCGGCCCGCACGGTGAGCGACGCGCTGGAACTGGCCCTGGCGGAAGGCCGGCTGACGGAAGGCGAATTGTTCAGCGAAACCTATATGCCGATCCCCGGCACGCAGCCGGCGCAATATAGCCACCCGGTGCAGCCGGTGCTGATCCCGGCGGCGCGGGCGCAGCAGGAACGGGCGCGCGCCTTTCCGGGGCTGTTCGGCATGACCTTCACCGACCGCAACAGCTTCGGCGCGGTCGCCATGCCGGAACGGTCGTATCCGCAGCGGCCGGGCGACGACGACTGGAATTTCGAATATTCGCGCCAGGGGCTGATCTTCGATTATCCCGACACGCGGGAACAGTGCCGCATCACCCAGCCCTTCTGCATCAAGGCCTATCGGCGGCTGAACGCGGTGGGCGAGGTCATCCTGCTGAAGCAGGTCATCGCCTCCATCCACGTGCGCGGCCGACATTGGGGAATTTTGCAGATGGCCTATCAGGACCAGGACGGGTAAGATTTCCCGGCCGCCCTGGAGCCATGTTCAAAGGCGTCAATAATCCTTCGAATAGCGCAGATTGGCGGACGATCCCGCATTGGTCCCCGTCTTCGACAGCAGGCTGAGCGTCCTCGACAGGGAAATTTCGAGCTGCGTCGCGGTGAAGCCCTTGGGGTCGGTGATCACCTCCACATAGATATTATTGGAGATATGCTGCCCGACCGCCAGCGACGTGCCCCGCCCGGTCGCCTCGTCGCCGCCGACGATGCCGATCCGGTCGACGCCCGACGCATTTTGCAGCTTGCCCATGGGGTTCAGCCCGCCGCCGCCCCCGCGCAGCCCGTTGAGCGCCGCCGCCAACTGGATCGCCTGGGTCGCGGACAGGTTCGCCACATTGTCGCCGAACAGGATGCGCGCCAATATCTCGTCCTGCGGCAGCGTCGGCGTGGAGACGAAGGCGATGTCCGGCCGCTGCGCCGTGCCGCCGACCGCTATGCCCGCCGTCACGTCGCTGATCTTGGTTTCGGCGCGGATCGCCAGCGTCGGGTTCATCATCGGCCCGTTGAAGCTGATGACGCCCTGCTCCAGATTGAACTGATGGCCGGAGAAGCTGTAGCGGCCCCGGATAACCTCGATCTTGCCGACAATGCGGGGATCGCTCGCCGTGCCGGTCACGCGCATGTTCGTCTTCCATTCGGAATCGAGGCCCATGCCGGTCACGTAGATCTCATTATCGGCGCGGATGCGCACGTCCAGCTTCCAGGGAGCGGGCCGGGCGGCTGCCTGCCGCGCCGCTGCCTGCCGCGCCGCCACGCGCTGGTCCAGCAGGTCGGTCCCTTCGCCCTTGCGGCGCACGCCGGTCAACTGGCGGATGTCGCTGCCCCCCTGCCAGGCGACGCGGTAGCGGGTTTCGGGAAGCGACAGGTCGCCCCTGATCAGGCCGCCATCGGCCGGGCTGTTGGTGATGGCCAGCGTGCCGCTGACCACGCTGGTGATCGCTTCGCTGCGGGCGAGGCGGGCGCGGTTCAGCCTCACGGCGATGTTCATCGGATAGCCGCTTTCCGCCGCCAGCCCCACCGTGCCGCTCGCCTGCACCGTGCCTTCGCCCGCCCGCCCGGAAAAATCGCGCAGGTCGAGCCGGTCGTTGGTGAAGCGCCCGTCCAGCCGCATCTGCGTGACCCGCGTGCCGAAGGTCTCATTCTCATAGGTCAGCGCATTGGCGCGGACGAGGCCGTTGAGCCGCGGCGCGCCCAGCCGCCCGCCGAAATCCGCCGCGACGGCGATCGGCCCGGTTAATTGTTGATCCGCCAGCCCGGCGAAGGAGAACAGCACATCGGCCGGCCCGGCATAGCGGATGCCGCCCCCCAAGGGCGCGGATTGCAATTGCTGCGCCCAACTTGCCCCCGGTCCCGGCGGCGCCAGCGTCGCGACGAAGCGGCCCAGCGTCGCATTGCCGCGCCGGATGAGGCCGCGCATGTCGCCGCCCGCCCGCGACAGCTTGCCCTCGACCGCCATGGACACGGGATCGGACACGGCGGTCAGGCTGGATCGGCGGAAATCCGCAATCGCCAGCCGCGTGGTCGCGGTCGGGAAAGCCGAACCATTCTGCGCGAAATCCAGCGTGCCGGTCGCCTTCCCGCCAATGCCCAGCCCCGGCGAGGCCATGTTGACGATGGCGAGGTCGAAATCCTTGAACCGCGCCTGCATCGCCGTCTGCCGGCCGAAGCGCCCGGCCAGGTCCACCCGCCCCTGCGGCAGCACCAGCGTCGCGGGTTCCAGCCGATAGCCCGCCTGTTCGATCCGGATGATAGCAGGCCGGGCGAAGCGGAAGGGAATGTTGCTCGCCCGTCCCTCCAGCGCGACGGCATAGAGCGTCGGACGCAGCGCAGCGTTCATGGCGATGGAGAAGGGCACGCCGGTCGAACCGTCAGCGACCAGTTGCGCCCGCCCGCGCCCGCCGCGATAGTCGATCCGCCCGCGCGCCTTGCGCACCACATAGTCCCCATAGGCGGCGTTCGCCATCTGCACGTCGGCGCTGATCTGCGGCTGTTTGGCCAGCACCATGTTCGCGGTGATCAGCGCCCTGCCGATCACCACGTCCGCCTCGCCCGGCAGCTTGGCATTGCTGGCGGTGGCGTTCAACTGCGCGCCCTGCACCTTGCCCACCGCCGTCAGCCGGACCGCGCCCGTGACGCCGGAACCGTTCATGGCAAGCTGCCCGGTGAAGGGACCGGCGGCGCTCTGCTGCACGCGGCCGTTCATGTCGATTCCGGCGAAACGCGCCTTCGCTATGTCGATGGTCAGCGGCCCCTTAGAGGTGCGGATCAGCACATTGGCGAAGAAGGGGCCATAGGCGGACCCGCCCGCGGCTTCCAGCCGATAGCCCGCCGCCTCGCCGTTCAGTTTCGCCACGACGTCGTGAAGCTGCACCCCGACATTGGGCCGGGCGGCGCGCAGCACCGCATTGGGCCGCTCCATCGTGCCGCGCACGGTCAGCGCCAGCGGGCCGTATCGGTTGGACGTTGCCCTGGCGTCGAAGGCGATCCGGCCGTCCGTATCATAGCTGCCGGAACCGCTGTGGATGCGGAATTCGGGGGCCGCGCCCTTCAGGCCGCTGAGGGTGAACTTGCCCTCCGGCGTCATGCCGATGCTGCCGGACGCGACGGCATTGCCGCCCAGAAAGTCGCGGACGGAGGCGTTCTCCCACCGCGCCGTGCGCACGCCGAAGCGGCCGGACAGGCCGAATCCGCCCCTCGGCCCCGGCACCAGCTTCACATCGGTCTGCAGGTTGACGATGCCGACGCCGTCGATCCTGTAATCATTGACCCGGCCCTTCAGCGCGCCGCGATAGACGGCGTTGTCCATGTCCGCCAGCACGATGGCGGTGGCGTCCACCCGGTCGCTGTCGATCTTCAGATTGTCGCTGATCAGCTTCCCCGCGGCATAGGCGAAGTCGCCCTTCACCCGCAGATTGTTGAGCAGCCCGCCCGCCGCCGCGTTGAGGCCGGTGACGCGGCTGGCGGTGGCGCTGACCGGAATGCGGATGCGGTCGGCGTCGATCACGGCGCGCCCGCTGGCCTTCAGATTCTCGATGCCGGTGGCGTCGAAGGCGATCTGCCTGGCGGTGATGTCATAGTCGATGAAGGGCGTCGCCATCGGCCCGTCGAGAATGACGGAGGCGCGCACGTCGCGGCCCTTCACCTTCTCCATGATCGCGCCGGGGGCAAGCAGGGCGGCATCGATCCGGAGCGCGCCGAACCGGCTTTGGCCAAGGTCGACCAGCCCCTGCGCGGTGGCGGCGACGGCGGGGGACTTCAGCGAGCCTTTGAGGTTCACCCGCCGCTCGTTCATCCCCGCGAACAGGTCGACGTCGAGCGCGGGCGTCGTCAGCCGGTCGACCGTCCCGGCGAAGACCAGACCCGGCCGCAGCGGTCCTTTTGCCGTGAAATTGCCGTCGCGGGCGGCGAGCGCGATGTTCGCCAGCTCGCCCTTGCCCGACATGGCGATCAGCCGCCCGTTCCACGCCTGCCATGTCCCCCGCCCGTCCAGCGTCGCGGTGAAGCCGTCGGTCAGACCGCTCATCGCCGCGATCACCCCGCCTTTGGGCGCGGTCAGCCTGCCCTTCATGGCCAGGCGGTTCTGCGCGGGCACGGCGTCGAGATTGGCCTGCAAGCGGTCGCCGCTGTCGACCACCGCATCGGCGGACAATATGGCGCGGCCGTCGGCGATATGGGTCACGCCGTCGATGGCGATCTCGCGTTTTTGACCTATGACCGGCTTGGCGACGAGGAACCGGGCGATCTTCAGCCGGTCGACGTCGATGTCCAGGTCCGGCAGGATCGGGGCGTTGGGATCGGTCTTGGTAATGTTGAACCGCGGGCTGCGCGCCAGAACAACCAGCGGGCTTTCCAGCAGCCGCACCGAAATATGGTTGTCGATGTAGCGGAAGGGACTCCACACCACATGCACTTCCGGGCTGACCGCGAAAATGCCCTTGGGATCGCGCAGCACCAGATTGCGGATCGTCATGTCGCTGTAGATCGATCCGTCGATCCGCCCGACCTCGATGGCCATGCCGGATTCCAGCTTCAGCGCGGCGATCTGGCGGATGAGGAATTTCTTGCCCGGCTGGGTGTCGAGGAACAGCAGCAGGCCCGCCGTCAGCGCCAGCAGCGCGACGACAAGGCCGACGACGCCCAGCGCGACCTTCTGCCAGAGCGGGCGCTTTTCGCGAAGGATGACGGTTTCCTCAGCCATCAGAAGGCCTGCCCTATGCCGATATAGAGCGCGAATTTGGATTCGCCCGGCTGCCGGTTGATCGGCATGGCGATGTCGGCGCGGAAGGGACCGAAATTGGTGTAGAAACGCCCACCGACGCCCACACCGTAGCGGATGTTCGAAAATTGCGGCATGGAGCTTTCATAGACCTGCCCCGCATCGACGAAGGCGACAACGCCATAATCGCCGAAGCGATAGCGGCCCTCGACCGCGAATTCATTGACGGACCGGCCGCCGATGGGATCGTTGTTCGCGTCCTTCGGCCCCAGTTCCTGATAGCCATAGCCGCGCACCGACCCGCCGCCGCCCGCATAGATGCGGCGGGATGGGGCGACATCGTCACGCTTGACTCCGCTGATCGTGCCGACACGCGCGCGCCCGGCGACCACCAGGCTGTCCGACAGCGGATAATAGCCGGTGAGGTCGAAGGTCGCCCGCAAATAGGGCGAGAAGCTGCCCTGCAAAGACCCCTCCGGCTCGGCGCGCAGATTGGCGCGGAAGCCTTTTGTCGGGTTCAGCAGGTCGTTGGACCGATCATAGCCGACCTGCACCGGCAGGCCGCCGATGAAATAGGTCCGCCGCGTCTTGTCCGCCCTCGCCGGATCGACCACCACCTGCTCGTTGGTCAGCAGCACCTCCGCCCCATAGCTGTAGGTCCAGCGCTTCTGGAAGATCGGCGTCGACTGGCGCGACCAGCCGATGTTCAGCCCCAGCGTATAGGCCTCATAGGCGTCGTAATTCTGGTGGTTGACCGCAATGCCCGTCTGGAAGGTCTTGTCCCGCTTGCCCGCATTGGACCGGCGGAACGTGCCCGACGCGCCCTGTTCCTGCGTGCCCGCGATGACGCTGGCGATCACCGCGCCTTCCGGCGGGAAGAGATTGCGGTGCGTCCATGTCCCCTCGGCGCGGAAACCCTGCCCCGTGCCATAGCCCAGTTCGCCCGCCAGCGTGCGCGGCTTGCCCGCCTCCTGCGCGACGTTCAGGTCGACATATTCGGTGTCTTCCGGGCCGGGCTCATTGGTGCGCACCGGATCGACCGAAATGCTGGAAAACAGCCCCGTCGCCACCAGCGCCCGGCGCAGGTCGTCCACCTTGCGGCTGTCGTAAAGCTCGCCCGGCTTGAAGCGGCTGATGACCTTCATATGGTCCGCGCCGAAGGCCTGCTTCTCGCCCGTGGTGGTGATCCCCCGGAACGACCCGCGCGGCCCGGTCTCCACCGGCAGCCTATAGTCCCCCGTCGCCGTCGCGGGATCGAGCAATATGTCCCGTTGCCCGACCTTGGCGAAGGGATAGCCGTTTTCCGGCAACCTGACGCCGACATTGGCCTCCGCCCCCTCGACCGCCGCCGCGACGATATGGTCGCCCGTCTTGAGCGGCAGGCTGTCGCGGACCAGGCCGGGCGGCACGGTCGGCCCGGCGTTGATGACGATGTCCCCGATCCTGTAGCGCTTGCCCGGCGTGACCGAGAGGACGGCCTTCAACGCCCCGTCGCCCGCCTGATCCAGCGAGGCGAGCGCGGTCGCGTCATAATAGCCCTCCGAATAGAGCAGCCGCACGGCCAGCGCCTCATCCTCATGGGCGCGGGCCTGCACCATCGCCGCCGTGTCGGCCTTGCCGCCGCCGTCGATCAGGGCGGAGGAGTCGCGGAACGCCGGCTCCAGCCCGGTCCTGCCGAACCCCTCCACCGCCACCGAATAGCGGACCGCCTGGGTCTTCGCATCGGGGTTGCTGTCGGTGGCGACCTGCGCCGGCACCCGCACGCTGTCGAGCGGGGGCAGCGGCTGGGCCAGTTCGCGCTCCTCCTGCGGCTCGACCGCAGGGGGCAGTTGCCCGGCGGCTTCGGCGGGCGGCAACTGCCGGTCGATCCACTCGTCGATCGAGGGCAGCGGCGCGCCGGGGTCCGCTGGGGCTTCTCCCGCCTTGGGCAGGCGCGCCTCGAACTCGCTATCGGGCAGGATCGGTTCTTCCTGCTGTTGCGGCGGCGGAGGCGTCTGCGCCGTCAGGGGGAGGGGAAAGGTCGCCATCATCGTCAGACCCAAGGCTCGCCGGACCCGCTTCTGCCTTGAACCCATGGAAACCGCTTTGCCCCTCTTGCCCTTCGCCCATGGAGGGCGGGAACAGCCAATACGCGCAGCGGGTTGCCAAGGTTCCGCCCGCGTCATGAAGGGGGCGCTTCCCTCCAAATCCCATCCAGTCTAGACCGGCGGCATGACCATCGCGCTCAACGTCACCCGTTCGATCCTCGGCCAGCCCTGGCGGTGGCGCGGGGGCAACGCGGACGGGCGCGATCCGGGCTATCGGCCGGACGATCTGGTGACGCAACTGCTGCTGGCGCGGGGCTGTCCCCGCGACGCGGTGGAGGCGCACCGCAATCCCACCATCCGCCATTTTATGCCCGATCCCAGCCTGTTCCGCGACATGGACGCCGCCGCCGAACGGCTGGCCGACGCGGTGGCGCGGGGGGAGGATGTGCGCATCTTCGGCGATTATGACGTGGACGGCGCGACCAGCGCGGCGCTGCTGATCCGCCTGCTGCGCGACCTGGGGCTGGCGGCCCGGCCCTATATCCCCGACCGGCTGATGGAGGGTTACGGCCCGTCGGGCGAAGCGCTGGTGCGGCTGGCGGGCGAGGGCGCGACCCTGATCGTCACGGTCGATTGCGGCGCGCAGGCGTTCGACGCGCTGGCGCAGGCCAAGGCGGCGGGCGTCGATGTGGTGGTGGTCGACCATCATAAATGCGCCGCCGCTCTGCCCGAAGCGCTGGCGCTGGTGAATCCCAATCGCCTGGATGAGGCGGAGGAAGCGGCCGCCCACGGCCATCTGGCGGCGGTGGGCGTCGCCTTCCTGCTGGGCGCGGCGCTGATCCGGGCGCTGCGCAAACGCAACTGGTTCGCGCAACGGACGGAGCCGCCGCTGATGGACCTGCTCGACATCGTCGCGCTGGGCACCGTGGCGGACGTGGCCCAGTTGAAGGGGCTGAACCGCGCCTTCGTGGCGCAGGGGCTGAAGGTCATGGCGAAGCGCCGCAATATCGGCCTTTCCGCCCTGATCGACGCCAGCCGCCTGACGCGGGCGCCGCTCTGCCACGACCTGGGCTTCGCGCTGGGCCCGCGCATCAATGCGGGCGGGCGCGTTGGGAAGGCGGATCTGGGCGTCCGG
The DNA here is from genome assembly GCF_000445085.1 of Sphingobium sp. HDIP04. NCBI lineage: Bacteria > Pseudomonadati > Pseudomonadota > Alphaproteobacteria > Sphingomonadales > Sphingobiaceae > Sphingobium > Sphingobium sp. HDIP04. The sequence goes on from NZ_ATDO01000141.1 coordinate 35,989, forward strand.
CTGCTCACCACCGAAGACCCGGCGGAGGCCGCGCAGATCGCGCAGGAACTCGACCTGCTGAACGAGGAACGCCGGGCCATCGAAGCGGCCGTGCAGGCGGAGGCGGAGGAACTGCTGGCCGCGCAGGGCAACCGGGCGGTGGCGCTGGTGTCCGGCGCGGGCTGGCATCCGGGCGTGATCGGCATCGTCGCGGGGCGCATCAAGGAGAAGGCGGGCCGCCCCGCCATCGTCGTCGCCATCGATGGGGACGGCACCGGCAAGGGGTCGGGCCGCTCCATTTCCGGTGTCGATCTGGGCGCGGCGGTGCTGGCGGCGAAGGATAGCGGCCTGCTTGTCGCGGGCGGCGGCCACGCCATGGCGGCGGGCCTGACGGTCGCGGCGGACAAGGTCGATGCGCTGGCCGATTTCCTGGACGAACGGCTTTCCGGCGCGGTTGCGAAGGCACGGGACGACCGCGCCCTGCTGATCGACGCGGTGCTGGCGCCTGCTGGGGTCAATCCGGATTTCGTCGCCGCGATCGACGCCGGCGGCCCCTATGGCGCGGGCTGGCCCGCGCCGCTGATCGCCTCCGGGCCGATGCGGGTCATCAAGGCCGATGTCGTGGGCAACGGCCATCTGCGCGCCATCATGGCGGGCGATGACGGCCGGTCGATCAAGACCATCGCCTTCCGCCAGGCGGAATCCGACCTGGGCCAGGCGATATTGGGCGCGCCCCGCGACCGGCGTCTGTGGATCGCGGGCCGGGCGAAGATCGACGATTGGGGCCCGCGCCCCGCCGCCGAACTGCATCTGGAGGACGCCGCCTGGGCCGATTGAGGGGAGGATCGGCTATTTTATGCCCCGCGTCATTTTCAGGACGAAAAGGGGGTTGACCGTTCCGGAGCCACCGCCTAATGCCCGCCTCGCTTCGCAGCGACGCCCAGGCGAACCTGCTTGTGGCCCCTTCGTCTAGCGGTCTAGGACGCGGCCCTTTCACGGCTGAAACACGGGTTCGATTCCCGTAGGGGTCACCAGTCAAGCGATTTATCGCATTGATTTTGCGTGATAATTTTATAAATCACGAAATCCGATACCACAGGCGTTCCCACATTTTCCGTGGGGTCTGATGGTATGGTTCGGAACATAACGGGACTGATTTAGCCCTGCTCCGAAAAAATTTCCATTCAGATGGCCCCACGTTCTGCTGCTCAATCAGCAGGCCGGACCGCCGATGAATCTCCCGTCAGATGGCGTTTGACCTCGACCGCTACAGCGGCGGCGTGCGTTTGGGCCAAGTCGTGGTCGACGCCGGGAAAATGCGACGGCGGGAGTTCGGAAGCAAAGCAGATAGCCGTTCGCCAAACGCCGCAGGGCTTATCGGATCGGCATCACTCCACAAAAGCAATGTCGGCGCCCCTATGGTGGGTCCGACACCAGAATGATCGGTCTGCGGCAGGCGACGCGGGAAAGCAGCCTTTACCCTTGCAGATGAAGGCGCCGGGCCGAATTCGACCGAGACTAACCGACCGGCCGCTTTATGAACGATCCAAGGCGGCAGGAAGCGTGCAACTGCCTTGTCCATGGCTCACCGTATGGGCTGTTGACGTAACTTTGGACGAAAGGTGAACGATCCTCGTCAAAATCCCAATTCGGGGTGCCGCCGCTTACATCGCGCCCGAGGCGCTCATGGAAGACCGACATAGTTGAGCAGCGGTCATTCGATCGTTGCAGGCCGAGCCGACGCGACTGAGTGTCACAACCGGTCAGCAAACCTATTCCCAAGATGATAGCCACGCATCGCTTCATGCGGGCACCGTATTGCTATGCTCTCACCGCCGCTAGTTGTGTCGGCACCATGCGGTAATGGGGCTAAGTCATTTCCAACTCGTAACAATTTTCCTTAAATGTCGGATCTGTACAATTCCTGTCATAAAAACGGTCATATGCGGCGCCTGCGACCCGAAGGCTTCCTTTTAGGGAGTCTTTTCCTAAGTCCGCTGGCGCTTGCGTCGGCGGGCTCTTTTTATTCAACATTGCTCACAGCGGCAGGGTCTTTTGCCGGAGGTCATGGATCCGTTGGCGGGCGCTCCATAGCTACGATGATGGATTGCGCCAGTTCGACGGCGGGCGTGCTCGCGTAAGCTCTCATCTGCTGATCATCGGCAGCAGTCGGTCGCGAGAGCCACCTCAAATACTTCCCACCCGGTTAAGTTTGCCCGACGCTGATGGTGCATCTCACCGTCCTGTTGATCTTGGCAGCCGTCCGTTCGCAAGCGTCGATGGCCTCACGGTTCTCGCGCCGCATGTCTGCGGCGTCCACGATCGCCTGCCAACCTTCCGGGTTCCCGGCGCGCATGAGGCGGATACCCGCATCCCATAGGGTCGGTTCGCCCATCGTCCGGCGCGCCACCCGTTCGGGCCACAGCCAGCCCTGCGGGCCAATATTGGCTACCCAACCCGGATAGACCAGCCAGAGGAGCAAGATAACCAGTGTCGTGCCGGCGCCAGTGGAGAACATGTGCCAGCGTTGCTGCGCCCTCGTGCGGACCTTGCCGATGGCCTCGCCAAGATCGGCATAGGCGCGGCGGTGGAGGTCGAGCGATTTGCTGATGGTTGCCCTGTCCGCCTCCCGTGCGCCATTCGCCGCTTCGGTGATCCGCGCAGCCATACTCTCGGGGGTCAACCGCATGGCGGGCGCGTCCTGCATCGCCTTCGTCTGTGCGGCGATGCTGGCCAGATGCCCGCCCATCCTGGCGAGGGTCGGGCTGTAATCGGGTATCTCGACACTCTGCCTCTCAAGGGCCAGATGGTCGATGGTGCGGGTAAGCGATGCCAGCCTGCCGCTTAATTCTTTCTCCATTCCGGCCACGCGCTCCGACAGCCGGGCGAACGCCTCGGCCGCCGCGTCGGGCGAAGCGGCGTCGGGGCCGGCGAGTAGCGATTGTTCTTCGTCGTCCATATCCTTGTCTCCTTGGGTTAGCGGCTCATGCCACGGCTGATGTCGCGTCCGTGATCGAAGGGGATGGAGGCGGCGAGGTCGCGGGACAGGCTGCGGCCCATCTGCTGGCCGATCTCCAACCCAAGTTCGCGGCTACGCAGGCCCAGCACCGATTCAAGTTGGGCGTCGCGCTCAAGGCTCTTTGCCATTCCGGCCATCTGTTGCGCGGCGCTCTTCGCGCCCCGGAAATTACCGTCGCGGACAAGATCGGCATGATGCTGGCGCAACTGCTGCCAGCCTTCCACGAACCGATCTGCGCGTTGGAACGGGTCCATGCGGATTTCCGTTTCCAACTGCATGGCACGCACGGCGGCCTGGCCGCGTCCCTCTGCGGCGTCGCGGACAAGCACCGGGCTGCTGCGAAACGCACTGTCGAGGTCGGACGCGCCTTGCGGCCGGATCGCGTTCAGCATCTCGCGTGCCCGTTCCAGCGCTTCGCGCTGGTGCGGCATGGCGTCCAGCCCCTTCGTGCGGGTCTGCTGGATCGCGTCGAGCACCTTGGCGTAGCGCTCTACCGCTCCGCGCACGCCGCCTGCACGTGCCGGTTGCGATTCCTGTTCGGGCTGGCGCTTCACGACGCGCTCCTGCTCCGGACGCTCGGCCCTGGGCCGGAAATTGTCGAAAATCCCGCGCGCCTTCTCGACACCTCCGCGCACTATCTCGACGATGCGCTCGCGGAAGCTGATGCCGCGCCGCTCGGCGAACTCGCGGGCCGGGTCCGCCTTCGCATAATCGGTCGCCATGTCCTTGCCGCGTTCACGGCCAAGTGTGCGGACAAGCCGGGACTGATCGCGAAAATCATCCCGCCCATGATGAAGCTGCACGCCGTCCCGATGCCGTGACAGGGCGACATAGGAGCCGTGGCGATCCATCCCCGGCGTCGCCAGCACATGCGCCCTGTCCACGGTCATGCCCTGCGCCTTGTGGATCGTGGCGGCATAGCCATGATCGAGGTCGCGATAGTCCTTGGTGTCGAACGCCACCGAACGTCCGTCATCGGTGCGCACCGCCATGTGGCCGTCGCTGACTTTCTCGATGGTGGCGAGCGTGCCGTTCTTGACCTCCAGGCTGCGCTCGTTGCGCAGGAACATGATGCGGTCGCCCGATGCGAACAAACGGTCGCCGCGCTCGGTTTTGACCAGCACATCGTCGCCCAGTTCAACGGCTGCGCGCATCCGATCGCGCGCCGCGTCATTGAGATCGCGGACCTCGGCATTGGTGTGGGTGAGGATGATGCGGCTGGCGTCTGGACTGGCCTGCCGTTCGCGATCCCAGCGCTCGACCAGTTCGCCGCGCGCCTGTTCGCGCGTCTCGGCCTGATGGACCATGCCCTTGTCGGCATAGGCGGCGATGGCCTCGCCGGTCCTGCCGGTCGCCAGATGCCGCGTGGCGTCCTGCTGCCAGCCTTCATGCTGGCGGCGAACCTGCGTGATCTCGACGCCCCCATGCCGCTCATGGATCGACCGGAAGGCCGCGCCCGCCTCGATCGACTGCAATTGCTGCGGATCACCGATCAGCACGACTTTGGCCCCGGCCTCGACCGCATGGGACAGCACGCGTTCCATCTGGCGCGTGCCGACCATGCCCGCCTCGTCGATCACCAGCACGTCGCGGGTACCCAAAAGGTCGCGCCCCTGCGCCCAGCCATGTTCCATGCTGGCGATGGTACGCGACGCGATGCCGGAACCGTTTTCCAGTCCCTCGGCAGCGATGCCCGCGAGCGCCACGCCGCGCACGTTGAGGCCAGCGGATTCCCAAGCCTCACGCGCCACGCCCAGCATCGTGCTTTTGCCGGTCCCGGCATAGCCGACGACGACGCTCAAGCCGTGGCGATCGGTCACATGGTCGAACGCCGCCCGCTGCTCGCCCGACAGATCCAGCCCGCGCGCCGCTGCCGCGCGCAGCGCGCCCTCCCGGTCGCTCTCGTTGACGCGATGCCGCTCGCGTTCCGCCATCAACTCGGCGGCGCGCTGTAGCCGCTGCTCGGTCTCGATCATCTCGCGCGACGTGAACCGATCCTCGCCGCGTCCATCCTTGCCCAGGGCGATCAGGTCTGGCGAACCGCGCACTGCGCGTATCGCGGCGTTGAACTGGTCCTGCCCGTCCGAATGCCGGTGGATGAACATGGCTATATCGCGGTTGGTGAATGTCGCCTGTTGATGGGTGATGGCATCGAGCGCGATACCAGGATCAGCGATGATGCGTTCGCCATTCGCCTGCGCGATCTCGCGATGCATTTCGGCGCGATCGGCTTCGAGGCCTTGCGCATCCATGCGATGGGCCGGACCGCCGATCTTGCTTTGCGGCTCAAGGTCGATGCCCTGATCGGCAAGACTGCGGTGATCGATGCGGGCGTCTATGTCGAGTTCGGCCAGCCGCGTATTGGCATGATCGGCCCATCGCTCGCGCCAAAGCTCGACATTGCCATGCTCGTTCCACTCGCGGACCTTCTGCCCGAACCCGTCCGGCCCGACCTCGCGCATGGTGAGCATGACATGGGCATGGGGTTTTTCCATGCCGTCCGGCCCGACATCCCGATGCACATTGAGGTCGGCGATCATGCCGCGATCCACGAACTCGGCTTGCACAAAATCGTGAGCAAGCTCGATGCCCTCCGCCTTGCTCATCTCGCGCGGAATCGCGAACTCCACTTCGCGGGTGAGCTGGGCGTCCTTGCGCTTTTCGACGGCCTCAACTTCATTCCAGAGGGTTTCGCGGTCAGAGAAGCGTTCGGGCGCGCCATCGGGCAGCATGATTTCGCTATGTTCGACGCCAGCACGGGCGCGGAAATCATGGTCGCGATCCAGGCGCTCATCGTGCAGCCGCTCGCCCGCGCGATAGGCGGCTGCAGAGACGGCGCTGCGACCAGAAGCGCGGCTGATGACCTGAACGGAGAAATGGAAGATCGCCATGACGATCATCCATTTACTGCCAAAGAGTGCACGTCGGAACGACGTATAAGCGCGCCCTTCTCAAAATTTTCTCGAAAGGGACTAGGCGGTGTCAGGCTGTCCCGGCGACTCTACTGCACGGCGGCGAGGTTTATCTTATCATCACCCCATCGTCACTCAATGGAGACTTTGCGATGCACAAACCCCGCGACTTCGATTCGGAACTCAAGGCCCTTGCCGACAAGGCGAAGGCGCTCAAGGAACGCCGCGTGCGCCAGCTTGGCGAACTGGTTACGGCTTGCGGAGCCGATGCCCTCGACGCCGATCTGCTGGCAGGAGCACTGCTTCATGCCGTCACGGTGAAGGACGCCGCCACAAACGAGGGCTGGCGCAAGGCGGGCGCGGCCTTCTTTCGCGGTGAGAAACGCCAGCCTGCGAGCGGACCTGATCGCGGCCCAAGCGGTACTCTCCCGCTTGAAGGCGGCGGGACATCGGCTTGAGGCACGAAAGGCGCGAACCGACATACGCGAATGGGCTATCAAGCGTCGCGAACGCACGCGGCACCTGATCGAGCTGGGCGGGCTTGTCATCAAGGCTGGACTGGTCGATCTGACCGATGATGATCGCGCGACGCTCTACGGCGCGTTCCTGACGGTCGCCGACAGGTTGCGCGGGCCAGAGCGGGGCAACGCGCTGGCGCTGTGGCAACGAAAAGGCAAACGCGCGTTCGAGGCGGAGAAGCCATCGGCTAATTGATCGTCGCAGGTGCGGAGGCCCTATCGCGCAGCCAAGGTTCGAACCGATCCGGACCTCGCATGATATGGCGAATGGCGCGGAGCATGCGATGCCGCACGATCCATTGGAACGTTCTCATGCGTTCGGCGATCTGCGCATAACTCAGTTGTTCGACGCGATTGAGGAAGAAGGTGTCGTAAACGCGTGGAGGCATGGCCGCGACGATCATCTGCATGAGGGCCTGGTCGTCGTCGCCATGATCGGTCCACGGGATCGGACCAGCGATGCCCAAAGCCTGCAAGCGTTCCTCGCAATAGGCGCGATGGCGCCGATGCAGGTCAGTCTCGGCAAGGGCGATGCGCGGATCGTCCCGGCGCCGGGGTTCTGCCCCATCAAGCATGATGCGGATCATGCCGAGCGCCTCGATGAGGCAGGATTCCACCGTCTGCGCGTCGATGGACAATCGACGGGCGATTTCATCATAGGACAGGGCATCCAGACGAACGAGCAGGAATATGACGCGCGTCAGGACCGGCAGGCGATCGACGGCTTTCCTGTAGGCGGCGAGCCGCTCGACCTCGGGGTCAAGCGCGTCGGTCATGACAGGCCTCCCCATGAACCGAGATCATATCGTCCAGCCGTGCGCGGCAGAGCCGTTCGGTCAGGTCGTGCAGCAGCAGCACGCGTTCCATCGCCCATGCCAGTTCATCGGAACCGATGCGATAAGAATGGCCATAACGAACCTCGACATAGGCACGGCGGATGCAGCCGAAGGCGCGGCGCTCGAACGGGGTTGCGCGCGGCCATGCGATGGAAAGACTCGGCTCGAGCGCCTCGGCCCTTTCGCGCAGTTCGTCGAGCGCATGGGTGCGCGGTCCATGCAGGGTGACCGTCCAGACGATGCACTGGTAAAGATGCTCGCACGCCTGATGCAGCAACAGCGCCGCCATGGGCGCGTTGCCCTCGCTCCGGTAGAAGGCCGCGCCCATAAGGAAATCGCTGGCCCGCTTGTACCAGCGGGCGAACTCGGCCTGTCCCCGCGCGTGCCGTTCCGGCAGCGGCAGCAGACGCGGCGACGGGAGCCGAAAACCCTCCATCTCGTAGAGCGGGATGCCTTCGCCCGCGAGGGCGACGAAATGGGGAATGCCCTCGGTCAGGGCGCCGTTGACCTGTTCGAGGCTATGGACGGTCAGCCGCACCGGGCGGGTGATCTCGCCAAACTCCCACGCGCGGCACAATCGGTCGCGCACCAGACGCCAATCCTGCCGCCTGCGCGCCAGCCGGGGATGATTGACGATCGCCAGCAGGTGGAAGGCATCCTCCGGTGCGACATTCCACGAATCGGACCGCGCATGGGACCCGTGCAGGATCAGGGTAAGGATGCGGCCCGACCGATATTGCTCGGACAACCTGCCCTTGGTCGTTTCGGCGAACGCCTCGAACAGCATCGCCGTGACGCAACACAACTCCTGCCGCACCGGCCATGCCAGACGTTCCCTGTCGATGGACGGCGTCATGATCGGGCGTCCCGCTGTTCGCGACGCCAGCCGTTCGGGCGGCGATGGCCGGTGACGTCATGCACGCGGTCGAGCAGGGCGCGCAGCAGCAGGCGAACCTCGTCCACCGTGAACCCGCCATTGTCGGGGAGCGGCGCATCGATCCGATGGGCATGGCCCCATTTCCAATAGGGGGAAAGAATGGCGGCGAGCCGCGCCATGTCGGGACAGTCATGCCCAAAGCCGGTCGCATTGGCATGGGCGAGCGACTTGGCGACATCCAGCCGGATATGACGGGCGTTCCACTCGTCGGCAAAACCAACGTCGAGCAGGTGGGAGGAAAGCGCGAGCTGGGCGACAATGCCGGATCGGTAAATCATCTCACCGCCGTCATTGTAATAGAGGCCGTGCCCCAGTCCCTGATAAAAGGACTCCGCATTGTGATAGCGGAAGCGGCTCAGGCTGCGCCCCGTTCTGGTCCGAACGAGGGCCGCCGGTGAATCGCCATGATGGTCGTGAAGATCGGCCAGAGCCTCACCCCAGGGCGAGGCGATCAACGGAACCGCAATTGGTGCGGTCGTCAGTGCCCGTAGCAGCGCGCGGCGCGATGTGCCGCCTACCGAATCATCAGAAGGAAAATTGGATGAGGTCATCGGCCTGCCTTCCTCATTTCGCCATCCTGAAACGCCGAATGGCGATCTGGAGGCATTAAGCGGCACCGCTTATAACTCGGAATGGGGGAAATATGCAATAACCGGCACCGCTTAATCTGCTACCGGTTGAATGGGGGTCGTGCGCGGTTACGACACAATTATGGGAAGGCCACCGCTCAACGTGAAATCGACCAACATCCGTTTGCCGGAAGGTCTCGGCGAGCGAATTGACAAGCTGGTCGGGCGGCAACGCAGGGCCGCGTTCATTCGTACTGTGCTTGAACGCGAAGTAGAGCGTTTGGAGGGCGAGCAGGGCAAGGCAGGATAGGGAAACGGGTCATTTCTGGCATGACGGAAAACCCTCCAACCTCTATGCTGGGAGATATTTTCGCAGAAATGCATGACCAATGTGCAAAAGTGGTGTTTTTCCAACAGCCGACTTGCGCCAAAGACGGTCGCTCAACAGGCCCATTGTTGATCCTAGAAGCTGTCGTTCGTCGAGGGAAGCTTCTCTGGTCGAGAGCGGACGTCGATGGCGCTCCCGCGAATTTCTCGTGCGTCCCTGTGGACCGCTATCAATGCTGTGCCTCGGCCAATCGATGCCCCGGGTGGCTAACGCGCTTCCTTGCAAACCAGAAGGACCAGACGGTCAAGGTTCCCAGCAGACCCAACGCCAGACCGGCAAGGGTCATGACCAGCCTGTAGCCTAGCCCTCCTACCTTGGCGGCGTGGAGCGGGTAGAGCATGTTGTAAACCTTCACGGTATCAGACATGCGCGAAGCGTCGCGAGCCTTCACCAGACGATCATTGTCCGCGGCGAACCACAGGGTCGTGCGCCCATTTGGCAGCCACTCGTCCGGCCTCTTCATTCGCAGGGTGATAAGGCCGCTGCCTTGGCGAGGAAGCGACAGACTGCGGATCTCGCCGTCAGGGAAAAGGGTCCGGGCGTCTTCGATGATCGCGCGCCAGTCATGCGTTGCTGCGAGCGGCACGGCCCGATAGGCAGGCGCCTTCAGGCTGGCATCTATCTGCGTGGGCGCAGTTGGTCCGAGGATCAAGGCGGCCATGGGGCGGAATACCAATATTGCCCCTGTCAGCAGCGCCAATATCAGCAGCGGTGCCATGACTACGCCCAGATCGCGATGATGGCGCAGGATGGCGGGCCGGCTGATCCGCTTGGGTAGCAGGCGGAACTCGAACGTCTTGCGCGTGCGGGTCCACAAAATGATGCCGGAGATGGTGAAGAAAAGCCCGGCAATGGCGGCGATGCCGATCACCGTTTCTCCGGTGTCGCCGGCAAACAGATGATGGTGCAGGTCGAACAGCCAGAGTTCCGGTCGTTCCCACTGGCTGGTCCAGCGCGTGACCAGGTCGCCGGCCTGATCGGTATAGGCGCCGGACCCATCCGCGAAGCGCAGCCGGTTGAGGCCGAAATTCTCTCCTGCGAAGCTAATCATCTCCGGCCGGGCAGCAGGGTCGGCCATGACCCTTTCGACTGTCGCAGCGATGGCGGTCGTTTCCTGCACTTGTGCCTCGGACGCGTGCGGCAGCATAACCCACGCATCCTTGTGGACCAACAAGGCGCCCGAAAATCCCAGCACCGCCAGAACAAGGCCGATCAGTCCGCCCATCCAGCGGTGCAGGAGGTCTAGCGTCTTCAAAAACTATAATCCCAGCTCAATATGAAGGTACGGCCGCGTCCCGCGAAATAAGCGAGATTGTCGGTCGGCAGCCGCGTGTCGCTGCTATAGTCGATGTAGAATTTGTCGAACAGGTTCTGCACGCTCAGGCGCAGCCCGCCGAAACCGGTCTGGTAGCGGACGCTTGCGTCGGTGACATGATAGCCGCCGAAATTGTTGCGCCGGTCGGGCTGCGTCAGGCCGGTGTCGGCGTGGAAGCTGCGCGACAGGAAATATTGCGTCTGCACGATCGCCGAAACGGGGCCACGATTGTAGGTGGCCGACAGGTTGACGCGGTCGGGCGAGATGTTCACGCCGTCCAGGTCGGTATCCACCTTCCCGTCCGCATTATTGTCGTAGCGCCCCTCGATATGGGCATAGCCGATCCCCAGCTTCAGCCCGTCGATCGGCGTTTTGGTGCCCAGATTAACCTCGATGCCCTTAATCTCGATGCGCTGGCGTTGCACGTCGAAATTTCGCCCGAGGCCCGGAACGAGAAGCTGGCCCTTGTCGCTCGACGACCAGAAATAGGTGGCCGATGCGTCGATGGGCCCGCGCTTCACTTCTAGGCCGATCTCGCGGTTGTTCGACACGATCGGCTCGATCGCGAGATAGGTGTCGATGTCGACGCCCGACAGGTTGACCGAGCGGGCAATGCGGCCGACGTCGGGCGCGGTATAGCCCTCTGCATAGCTGGCGTAGGCGCGGATGCCCTCCCAGGGCTCGATAATGACGCCGCCGTTCAGCAGCAGATCGTCGAATGTGGGCTTGCCGCCGGATACGGCTACCCCGCCATAAGTCGACGTGCCGCATGGCGTGCCGGCGGGCAGGCTGGTTGAACATGCGACAAAGGTGGTCGAGGCCAGCGTGTGATAGTCGTCGATCTTGATTTGGACATTTTCCCAGCGCGCCCCGCCGGCGACGCGCACCAAGCCGTCGAACAGCTTGAGATTGGCTTGGGCGAAGGGGGCGAGGCTGCGGAATTCAGCGGGCGGCACCCAGACGCGGTCGGTGGCGGTCAGCCGTTGCTCGGTCTTGTCCCACAGCGCATCGAAGCCGAGCGTCGCGGTCAACGCCTCGAAGCCCGGCATCGCGCGCTCATAGCTGAATTTCGCGCCGACCTTGCGCGAGCGGTTCTGCGATTGGTCGAACAGCGTGTTGACGGGCGCGATGGCGGGGTCCTGGAACGTCGCAATCGGCGCGATTTCGCCGCCGAACGTGTCGCGCGAACGATTGAAGAATATCTGGCTGATGAAATTGCCGCCGAGGAGGTCGGTGTCGGTGTAGGACAGCGCCACGCTTTCGGTGCGGTTGGCGGCCGGCTCGCCCGGAGGATTGCCGTGGACCGCACTGGTGGGCAGGCCGGTGTTGCGGTTACCCGCGACCGCCACGAAATCCCCGTCGCCCTTCAACTCGAAGCGGCTGGCGATCAGGTCGATCCGGCCGGTCGCGGACGTCGCATAGCCGAGGCGGGCGAAGAAATTGGTCGCGCGCGAATCCTGCGTCTCGCCTTGCGTCAGATTGAGGCCGACGCGGCGGTCCTGCCCGTCGTAGAATACGCCGCGTTTTTCATAGGTGGCGCCGATCGTCGCGTCGAAATCGCCGGCTTTATACTGGAACAGGCCGCCCGCCTTCCAGCCCACGCCGTCGGAGTGGAAGCTGTTGTCGGCTGTGCCCTGCAGCAGCACGCGGCCGCCAAGTCCCTCTTGCGTCGGCGCGCCGACCGTGACCTGGTTGACGATGCCGCCTGTGCCGCCAATGCCCTGCAGCGCGTTCGAGCCGTAGATCAGCTCCACCCGGTCGACGAAGAAGCCGTCGATGGTGAAGCCGTCGCGCGCGCCATCGCGCAGCGGGGTCGATTGCGGGATGCCGTTGATCGCGTAGAGGGGCGAGCGGCCGCGCAGCGTTTCGCCTGCTCCGGAGAGCTTCTGCCGTGTCGGCGAGAAGGATGGGGTCAAAGTCGCAATGGCATCGGTAACTGAACCGGAAATGGCGATCTGCTGGTCGAGCGTTTCCTTGCCCACCACATCGATCGTCAACGGCAGCGCGTTAGCGGGCAGGATGCTGCGGGCGGCGGTAACGATAATTGCTCCTTCGGCCTCCACATCAGCCGGCGCTGACTGTGCGTGAGCGGTCGTCGCCAGGAGAACAGCACTCGTGGAGAGCAGAGTTGGAACAATCAAACGCATACACAAGCCCCTTTTAATGGAGGCTCGCTAGCGAATGAACGATACTAATGCAAGTCAGTCTCAATTAAGCGCATTACCCTCTACCGCAGGGAATGATAGGCGAGTTAATAAGGCAGGCCTCGCTTGATATCCGAGTCAATGTTGGCGGACTTGTCCGACCCCATAGCCGTAAACGAGTTCGCCGCCTTTCCAATCGCTAAAACAGAAGAAGAAGCACTGCCGCTGCAGAAAGCACAATGCCGAGCGATCCTGCTATTCGCGCATTGCAAGAATGCATGCATTTCCTGCAAAGTCCGCGGAGCCGGCAGGAGCGCAAGAGCCGCGAGCAACGCGCCAGCGATACCTTCCCCAAGAAACCAGCGCGAGGCGATTGCTCCTGCGGTGAGCGATCGGCCACGAACATCATGTCGGAAACCAGCGCGGCAACGAACAGGCAATGGGCAGTGGAACCAGCATTTTGATGTAGTGGGTGGCCGTTTGATGGCTGCGGTGCTTCGGAGGTCATCCCTGATCGACTTTGCTCCTCCACACCTTGATTCGCCTCGCGATAGGTCAACAATAACCCAAGGTCACTTTTTCCCGGATGTTGTGGTCTGGCGGTCAATGATCGGCTTTTCCCCTTTTTCCTTATAGATCGACATCGACCGAGATCGAACTTGTCCATCCTTGCGCACATGCGTGTTCGTCATGGACCGGGCCCGTTCGTCTTCATCCCGAGCCGTTGCAACCGAGCGTTGGCGCGCCATGTTATCGTTGAATTTGGCCCGGGAATCCGTCGTAGCGGTTCCGCCATCTGCCGCCGTTGCATTGCCGCCGCCCGATACGCCGACACTATTCGGATCAGTGCTGCCAGAGCCGTAAGTTCCTGCAGAAACATCCCCCGTGGAAGGGGTCGAGGACTGCGAGCCCGCTGTCGTAGTCTGCGACGATGCGGCTGTCGCGCTGACAAGAAGTGACGTTCCGATCAGAAATGCTGAAAATGGTTTCATTATTCGGTCCTTTCCGGCCGTTCGTCGATCATGATGCGGCATCCTTCCGGGCCATTTGTCACCTGTACAGAGCGGCGATTGCCGTCTGTTTCGGTCGAAGTGCTGGCAGAGGATGATGCTGCGGAGTGACCGCTTGATGAGGATGAGGCGGAGACATGCGAAGACGCGCGCTCGCCTGATGACAAGCTGCTGGCAGAGGCGCCCCCAACGTCGCGGACGGTTGAGGTTTCGATATGACCATCAGCGAAGATATGGGTCTGAAGACAGGTTTCTCGCCCCGGTTGCACGCTTGAAGCAGCAGCGACTATCATAATGATTGGTGCCATGATGGCCTCTCTTGGGGAGGAGACCTCTCCTCCCCGGCAATCAATATCAGCGGGAAGGGTTGACGGAATCCGCCGTGGAATCGCCGTAAACCTCGCCCGTCGAACCGTTGCGGTCGGTCGATCCATAGGCGTCGATCGAAGTGGAGGTGCTTTGCGATCCCGTGCCGCTGGCGGAACCACCGGCCGTTACGCCGCCGGTTGCTCGGTTACGGTCGGTATAAATGGTTCCAGACCCATAGGTCGAAGCCGAGTTTGATGTGTTGGATTCGCGACGGTCTTCATGTTTATGGCGCCTTTTATCCTGCTTGTCGCCAGCGCGATCATTTGTTCCGGCGGTGGCCCCGCCGGCCACCGAGCCGTCGCGCGTTGAAGCAGCGGCGCCGCCGCCGGCCGTTGTCTGTGCAATGGCGCTCGTTCCGAGCAAGCCAGCAGCAGCCAGCGATGCGATGATAGTTCCATGTCGCATGATCGTCTCTCCTATAAGTCATTGGTTTCCAGGTGCATCGCACATGGTTGGAGCCCAACAAGGGAGAGAACAAAGAAGTTCAACGTCTTATCGCGCTTACTGCATCGGTCCGACTTGTCTAAACCCAGGATGAACACGGTTGTATGGAGCAATTCACATTCGCTTTTGCCATCCAGCTAGAGGAAAAGCGCGTTTCGGGCAGGAAATCCGAAGCCTGGATCAAGGTTTTCATTTTTCTCAGACGGCGTGAACCAATTGCGCCCCCGAACATTATCGTCGCGCAGATACCGCTGCCAAACTTATAAGCTCCGCCCTTTTTTAAGGGCGGAGCCTTCTTTGTGACCCGGCCCCCGTAGAATAAACCTAGGTTATTGAGTTTTCTTCGAAAAATTCGTTTCTATATATCTTTGCGCATATGGGCTTTCTCTGGACGTAGTCCATAGTTTTGCTCGCAGGCTTTTTGCCCGCAATGCGACCCAAACTGGCCTCGCCGTCCATACGGCGGGGCTTTTTTGAGGCGCGGTTCGCACCTGAAAGTCTGCGCCTATAAAAGCGAGGTTGCATGCCGCGATGGTCTTCGCTGTCCTTGAAGCTGTGTATAGGGAAAAGGGTAGCTTTCGTTCAGAATTCTCGAGTGAAGCCCAATTCAGACGCGCAAGATCGAAGTAAAAGAATACCGGAGGGACTGGCGCCAAACCAGACTATGGGTAACAAAAATACCTCGACAACGCTACGGTCAGGAATGGCGGTTTATTCGCTTAAATCCATCCGGTGGCCAAGTGTGTGTCTCGCCCTGACAGGATTTGCACCAGGCATAGAGCGCGTCATACACGATCAACCCTTGGGCGAGCATGGTATGATCGTCAGGATGGATTGCTGATAGCCCCAACGAAATGACGAACAGGCCGGCAGACTGCGGTGTCAGATCAAGACGGGATGTGTCGGCACCCCGCACGATGATCGCCAGTTGATCCAATGCCGGGTCATGCAAATTATAGCGTGAGAGGAAGGCATCGAAGCTGCACAATTCCCCAACATGGCTGAGTTCCGCGCCGGGTATGTCATAAGCGATGGCGCCCTCGCGCTTCGCGACCTCGAATACATCGCCCGCCGGAACGTAGAGAAATTCGGGATCGTCATCGATGAACCGCGTGACCAGCCAGGGGCAGGCGATCCGATCAATCTTCGGGCGCTCGCGTGTGACCCATTTCATGGCATTCCTCCATCATCTCAGGAGTGGGGCAAAGCGACCGCCTGGGTGTAACGCCTGTCGATCGCTTCCCAATCGAGATTGGCGAACCAGGCATCGATATATTTTGCGGCCTGCGTCCCATAATCCATGTGGAAGCTGTGCTCGTACATATCGAGGGCGAGGATCGGGATGCCGGCGGCGGCACCGTGCATATGATCCCATGCCCAGTGATTATGAAGCGAACGGGTGTGATGGTTCCATGCAAGGATGGCCCAGCCTGAGCCGCCCGCCAGCGACATGCCGGTCCGGCGCAGTTCCGCTTGCCAGGCGTCGAAGGAACCCCATGTCTGCGCCAGGGCATCGCGGATGCGCCCTCCCGCCTGACCATTGCCGCCCAGCCCATCGAAATAGATTTCGTGCAGGACAACCGAGCCGGTGCGGTGCAACTCCTCACGCTTGAGGCCGCCATAGACGACGGGCGGCAGGTCGGGGTCGGCCATGGCGGCAGCGAGCCGGGTTTCGATGGCGTTCAGCGTCTTGACCGAGCCGATATAATTATTCTCCTTGCTGATCGGACGAACGATCGACCCCTGACCCGATCCGACAGGCACTGACATCGGCAGAACAGCTATCTGCCCTATTTATTTCACAACGGCGACCGACAAAAAAGGCCCGCCAACTTAATCGCTGACGGGCCTAGAGAAAGTCTCTGTTGCCAGAGCCTTCGGGTCGCACGTGGCGGATTAAATTAAAAAAAGTGAGTCGAATTGGACAATTGCGACATTATGGGCGGTTCACTTATGCTTTCGCTTCCGCGCGCGCCGTGCGTTGAGATAGTGCCATGTAAAGATCGCCGGTAGCGAAAGGCCCACTGACCAGTGAATTAGGCCGGTCCACGCGCGGACCTCCTCCGATCCGACATAATAGAGCAAATAGCCGCTGACGATCATGAAGCCGAGTATGGCGCTCAGAGCGATCCCTGCGATCCGCTGGTGCCGTTGCGGCCATCCCTTGGGAATATGCGCCACGAACATGCCGCCGATGCCGAGGAGGGCGGCGATAAGGAACAGCCCATGGACCTTCATCATCCAGGGTTCGGCGGGATTGCCCTCTGGACCGAACTCTCCCTGAATCTGTCCGAAATAGTGAAGCAGAAGCCAGCAACTCCCACTGAGCCACAGCCCAAGGCCGCTGGTGGTCAGGAGCGCAAGCTGCCATTTGGCGAGACGCGCGGTGCGGCGATGGGGCATCAGGCCGCCTCCACCAACATGGAATGACGCAAAACATAGCCCTTGTGCGAAGCCAATATTCCGTCAGCGAGATCCGCGTCGATCATGGCGACTTTCGTCATGGCGTCCGCAATGGCGCATCGTTCGGCCAGCACGGTTACGCGATGATCGATGAGCGCGGGTGCGCCATCCCGTCCGACATGCGGGCTGTGCAGCTTGCCCCGGATTGCGTGCCTGTCAAGCAGGTTGGCTGAACTCGCCATGGCGCAATTTCGGATGGTGAGCGCGTGGCGCACGACATCATCGGCATCGCGTAGTTGCACCTGCCAGTCCTGCTTCCCAAAGGCCCGCAGATCACCGCCTGCGTTCACCAGCCCCGACCGGACTCCGGCGGCCTGTAATGCCGCAACGGCACGATCGACCGCATGACCTTTGGCGATGCCGCCAAGGTCGATCAGCAGCCGCTTCCTGCACCGGACATGCCGATCATCGATGATCTCGATGTCGGCGGTCGTGCCGGTATAGCGGCTGAGATGGGCGATGCCCTCACGCGGCAGGAAGCGGCTGCGAACCAGCGCGCGTCCGACCGCGACATCGAACAGGCCGTCGGTCGCCTCATATAGCGCAATTGCCATCCGCAGCACCGCCACCGTCTCTTCGTCCACCGCCACGGTCTCGCCGGGCCGGGCGGCGCGAAGCTTCGCGAGATCGCTGTCGGCACTATGGAAGGACATGCGCGCATGGATGTGGGCAATCGCTTGGAACCCGCTCTCAATCGCCCCCATGTCTGCCTCAGCGACGCTGACCTCAACAAAGGTTCCCAGCCAGGGCTGGCAACGGGTGACGAGCCTATCCCGCAAGGACGACAGCATAGGTCGCCAGCAACCGCTTGACCCCGTCGGTGACATGCCGGCAGGAAAGGGTCGCCCCCGAGATATTCTTAATGTCCTTGTCGAGCTGCAACGCTGCGCCGTTACGCTTGCCCGCGAACTGGGCGCGCCATTTGGGGTTACGCACCTGATCGCCATAGCTTTCGCGATAGTCCATGATCTCCACCGAGCGCACGGCGCCGGAGGAATCGAGGGCGACGGCAAAAGTAATGAACTCATGCTTGCCAACGACCTGATCGACGATCAGCCAGCCGCCACGGGCCGAGCGCCAGGCTTTGAGCTGGCGGTTGAGAGGCGACACGCCGCTGGCCTTCCGGATCGCTGCCACGTCGGCGCTGCTGAGCGGGCGGAAAGCGGGCGTCAGCGTTTCGCCGGGGAACATTAGCGCCTGCGCTTGCTCGACGGTGAGATAAGTGGCGGCATGGGCTGGCGGCGCGACCAGCACCGCCGGGGCCAGGGCCAGGAGGGATGCGCGGGAAGCCGACATCAGAACACTCTCCCGATCTTCAGGCGGATGCCATCCCAGCGGGTATGCTCGTCACCATAGATGCGACCATTGACGATATTGTCACGCTGCTCGTCATTATAGCCCTTGGCATGGATCTGGTAGAGGGCCGAGAGGGTGAAGAACCATTTCTGGTTCGCATAGTGGATGTTCGGCCCCACGAAATGGGCCGTGTGCTCCTGACTACCATGGCCGAGCGTATAGCCGACAAACTCGTTATGGTTGCGATATTCGATGCCGAAGGACCAGTTCGGGCGGAAACGGTAGGATGCGCCGGCATCGAATTCCAGCTGGGTCGCCTTTTCGACTTCTCCGTCCTGCTCCTCATGCTCGAACTCGACGAAAGCGTTGGCGGCCAGCACCAGCCGGTCGTCGAGGAAGTTCTTCTGCGCGATCACCTTCAGTTCGATTGCGCGCTCATGCGGGCCGATCTCCGGTTCGACATAGAAAGCGAGGCCAAAGGGCTTCTTGTAAGGACTCATCACCCGCCAGATCATTTCGGCCGATACGGTATCGAAGCGGAACTTATTATAGGGCCGCGCCGGATCATGCGCCGGCGGGATGTCGAGGCCCTCGGTCGTGCCGTTCACGCTGTTGCGATTGGCCGAGATGTAGCTCGTGTTCAGATAGCCGGAAATCTGGAAGTTGTCCGTGATGCCATGCTCGACCTCGGTGCGCAGCTTGACGTCGTGGAAATGCCCGTTGGCCTGATCCTCGCGCAGCGTGACCCATTGTTCGATCTCGGTCTTGCCCTTGGGCATGACGTCCGTCGTGTAGACATAGCCGAACAGCGGTTCGCCGGCCATCGCTGGCGTTGCCAAGACAAACGCCGCCCCCGCAAGCCCGGCCAATATGCTCCTATGTTTCACCCCAATCTTCACGTGCGACCCCTTTTTTGCAAATGCTAACGGTTCTCATTTGCGCGGATAGCGGCATGCTGTAGGGTGGGTCCAGCACGGAGTGGAAACATTGGGAAATTGTATAGAAATGGTAATGAGCCCCTCATCCCGACCCGGCTACGTCGACGATAAAAAGAGCGAGCCATGAAAATCCTGCTGGTTGAGGATGATCGGGAAGCCTGCGCATATGTCGCGCGGGGCCTTCAGGAACTGGGGCATCAGGTCGAAAGCTTTCCCGACGGACAGCAGGCCCTGGGTATCATTCCAGCCGGCGGCTTCGATGTGCTGGTGCTGGATCGCATGCTGCCTGGTCTGGATGGACTCTCGCTGTTGCGCATGGCGCGCGCCCAGGGATGCCAGGCGCCCGCGATGTTGCTGACCGCCATGTCCTCCATAGAAGATCGCGTCGATGGACTGGAGGCAGGCGCAGACGATTATCTCGTCAAGCCCTTTGCCTTTGTGGAACTGGTGGCGCGGGTCAACGCGCTTGGGCGTCGCCTTCCTTCCCGCACAACCATCACCCTGCTGGAGGCGGGCGGCATCAGTATGAACCTGCTCCGCCGGGAAGTGCGTCGGGACGATCGGGTCATTGACCTCCAGCCCCGGGAATTCAGCCTCCTTGAACAATTGCTGCGCAACGCCGATCGGGTGGTCACGCGAACGATGCTGCTCGACCGCGTCTGGAATTTCGGTTTCGATCCGAAGACCAACATTGTCGAAACCCATATGAGCAGGCTCAGGGCCAAGCTCAACGATGGTTTTTCCCATGACGCGATCCGGACCGTGCGCGGATCGGGCTATATGATCGATTCCCATGCTCCATAGGATCATGCCCCGCTCGATCAGGGGATTGTCGCTG
The DNA here is from genome assembly GCF_000445085.1 of Sphingobium sp. HDIP04. Taxonomy (NCBI): domain Bacteria; kingdom Pseudomonadati; phylum Pseudomonadota; class Alphaproteobacteria; order Sphingomonadales; family Sphingobiaceae; genus Sphingobium; species Sphingobium sp. HDIP04. The sequence goes on from NZ_ATDO01000141.1 coordinate 55,964, forward strand.
GGCGTCGCGATGATGTCCGGCCTCATCATCGCCTTGCTGGGCCTCGCCACCTACAGGTTCGTTCATGAGGAGATCGAGTGCCAGATCAACCAGCGGATCAGGATTGAGGCCGATGCCTTGCTCGCCCATCACAGGCATCATGGCTTTGCCGCGTTGGTCGATCTGGTCAACACGCTCGACCGCCACGCCACGCCCGAGGATGTCAGCTATCTGGAGGGCGCCGACATCAAGGGCCGGAGCATGGGTTATATTGTGACCGACGCATCCGGGCGGCGCAGGGCTGGATCGCTCGCGGCGAATGTGCCGCCGCCTGGATGGAGCGAGTTTGTTCCCTTCCATTCGCCCGATGGGGAGCCTGCCATGGCTCAAGCTATCAACACCCCGCTTCCCGGAGGAGGGCGTCTCGTCGTTGCGGCCGACCGGGCCGTTGTCGATCAGATGGACCTGAAACTGCTGGCGTTATTCCTGAGCGCTTTCGCCCTCATTCTCGTGGTGGGCAGCGCCGCAGTGATCGGGCTTGGGCGGCTGATCAGGGACCGGCTCTCCACCATCGAGGGTTCGGCCGAAGCGATCATGGCGGGTGATCTGTCCCGTCGGATGCCGCTCGATGGATCGGCTGAAGAGTTCGACCGGTTGGCCATGATCCTTAACGGCATGCTGGATCGCATCCAGACGCTGATGAACAACCTCAAGCAGGTTTCCAGCGATCTCGCGCATGACCTGCGAACGCCGCTCAATCGGCTGCGTGCACGGTTGGAAGAGGCGGAGCGGACCGCAACGGAGGCTATGCAGCAGGAGCGCCTCGCGGCAGCGATCCGCGAAGCCGACGATCTGCTCGATCTGTTTTCGTCGATCCTGGCAATCTCCGAGATCGAGGGCCAGACGGTTCGCAGCCGTTTCCAGTCGATCGAATTGCACGAGGTCATCGGGGAACTGGCCGAAGCGTTTCGCCCCGCTTTCGAACAGGCCGGGATGACGCTCAGGCTGGCGATTGCGCCAATAACAATTTCCGGCGACAGGCAGCTTATTCAAAGATGCCTCGCCAATATGCTGGACAATGCGCTGGCCCACACCTCTCCGGGCACGGACGTCATCATTTCGACGGAAGCCCGGAATGGACAGGTGGCGCTCACCGTTGCCGATACAGGTCCGGGCATCGCGGACGGCGACCGTGAGCGGATCTTCCAGAGGTTCGCCCGGCTCGACCATAGCCGATCAGCATCGGGTTACGGCTTGGGACTGAACATGGTCGCCGCCATTGCCGCGGCCCATGGGGGTAACGTCCGCGTCATTCCAACAGCGGTGGGTCTCACCGTTGAAATCCTGTTGCCGACAGTATCAAACTCGAACAGCAGAGCGCCTGGCTAAATCGCAGACTGACATTCGATCACCATGCGTCGTTCGTATCAATCGTCATCATCGTCATGGTCGTGATGATGGTGGCGGTGACGCCAATGGCGATCATTATAGCGATACCAACGCCTGTCGTAATAGCGCGGATAGCTGTCGTAATAATAGTAATTATATGATCGGTAATGCGGCCTATAATAGCGTTCGCGATAATAATAGTCATCGTCGTAATAATAGCGCGGCCTGTCCGATGCGATGGCCGCGCCGAGCGCCAGGCCAATAATTCCCGCACTCACTGCAACCGCCGCGTCATTGTCATAGTGACGCGAATAATAGCGATGATGGTCGCGCGCCTCGGCAGGCGTGGCGCTGATAGGGACGGACGCCGCCAGCGCCACACCCAGGACCGCCTTGCGGAGCATTTTCATCTCCTGCCTCCTACTCTTTCGCCCAATCCGCACCCGGCGGAAGGGGATCGACTGTCATTCAAGCACAGATGCGCTGAACTCGATCTGAACCCTGCCATCGCTGCCGCGACATCCAAAAGGGCGCGGATACCAAATGACATCCGCGCCCAGTTCCTCCGCCACAGGAGGAAATTCCGATCGTCATGCCCGTGCGTCAGCAGCCGGAATTGCGGTCGACTTCACGGCCCAGCAAAGCGCCTGCGCCCGCGCCGATGATGGTCCCCGGCGCACGATCGCCATAGCGATCGACCGAGCGTCCCAGCAGCGCGCCCGCAGCGCCGCCCAGCAACAGGCCAGTAGTGCCGCTGCCGCCACAGCGGTCGCGCCGTTCGCGATAATGATAGCGCCGTGGTTCGACATAGCGCGGGCGGCGATAGTCCCGTTCCTCATAATAGCTGCGGCGGTAACGGGGACGATCATCGTCATCATCGTCGTCGCCATCATCATGATATTCTTCATATTTATACCAGCTCCCCCGGCCGTCATGGGCGTGAGCGAGAGAGGGAAGCCCGGCCAGCATCGAAGCGACCAAAGATAGGGCCATCAGGGGTTTGCGCATCACCAATTTACCTCCTCCGCAGACGATTTCGTCTCCACCAGCAGAGTTATTGCGGCACATCTCTGGCGCGTATCTGAACAGGGTAGTCAGCAATCATTCAGCAAAGGATCGCGTTGACAGGTTTTTGCGATCAAGATATGCGACCGCCTCGCAATATCACCATTGTCGCAAATTATATCGGGGGCCCATGTTTTCCAAGCTTGCAGCGCGTCATCTGCGCGCCACGGTGGCGTTGGCCGCCATCGCCTTTCCCGTCCATGCAAGCGCAAACGAAGCGGATCGCTCCGATATCGTCGTTACGGCGGACCGCCTTGATTATACGCCGAAACAGGTCGGCGCGCTCAAGATCGACGTGCCGCTGAAGGACATCCCTCAGACCGTTGACGTTGTGACCGAGGCGGTCATCCGTGACCAGCGCGCCCTATCCATGCAGGATGTGCTGAAGAATGTGCCGGGCGTCGGCTTTTCTCATGGCGACGGGCAGCGCGATCAGGTGTCGATCCGGGGCTTCTCCGCAATTGCCGACCAATTCGTCGACGGCCTGCGCGACGATGCCCTCTATTTCCGCGACCTTTCCAATATCGAGCGCGTCGAAGTCATCAAGGGGCCAGCCTCGGTCCTGTTCGGGCGGGGGTCTTCGGGCGGCCTCATCAACCGCGTGACCAAGAAGCCGGGCGTCAATCTGGGCGAGATCGGCGTCAGCTATGGCAGTTGGGACGATCGCCGCGCCGAAGCCGACATTGGCATCGCGCCGGAGGATAGCATGGCTGCCTATCGCCTCACCGGAGCGATCGAACGTGCCGACAGCTTCCGCAGCCAGCAGTTCCTGCGGCGCGAGACGATCGCGCCGTCGGTATCGCTCAATCTGGGCGAGCGTACCCAACTGCTGGTCCAGGGCGATTATCTGCGCGATCGGCGCGTGACGGACTTCGGCATTCCGGCTTATCAGGGACGCCCGGTCGATGTGCCGCGCTCCACTTACTATGGTTCGGCCAATGCGCGGAAGGACGACTATAGCCAGTCGAAGGTCTATTCGGGCACGGTTACGCTAACCCACAAGATTGATGAAGACACCAGCATCCGCAACGCTTTCCGCTATTATGACTATAGCCTCGACCGGCAGAACACCCTGCCGGGTACGGTCAATGAAGCGGCGCAGACGGTTTCGCTCAACCGGTCGGCGCTCGACCGCAACGAACATGGTTGGTTCGACCAGCTTGAACTGACCCGCAAGGTACGCTTCGCCGGCATGGAGCATCAGCTGCTGTTCGGTGTCGAAGTCGGACGGCAGATCAAGGATGTCGCCACGCATTCGCGTAACGGCATTGCGACGGTGAATCTCTTCAATCCCGTCCTGCCTGTCATCACGACTAACGGCGCCTTGACCGCGGACAATCGCGGCACATTCGATACGCTCGGCTATTATGTGCAGGATCTGGTGTCGATCGGCGAGCATCTGAAGGCACTGGTCGGCGCGCGCTATGACCGGTTCAAGCAGGCCACGGACGACCATCTGCCCGGCCGCTCCGACCTGTCTCGCACCGACACCAAGGGCAGCCCTCGCGCCGGCCTGGTCTGGCAGCCGACGGAGAGCCAGTCCTATTATGTTTCCTGGAGCCGCTCCTTCCAGCCTTCGGGCGAAGCCTTCTCGATCGCTGCCAATAATGCCGACATCGCGCCGGAAAAAACCGAAAACAAGGAAGTGGGCGCCAAGTTCAGCTTCCTCGATGGCCGGCTCGCGGCCACTATTTCCGCATTCAACCTGCGCCGGTCGGGGATCAAGGCTGCCAACCCCGCCAACCCGACGGTGCTGATCCCCATCGGGGTGCAGCGCACGCGCGGCGTCGAACTGTCGAGCACGGTGAATCTGGAAAATGGTTGGCGGGCAATCCTGGGCTATGCCTATCTGGATGCCAAGATCGTGGACTCCGCCAATGCGGCCCTGATCGGCAAGCGCGCGACCATCACACCGCGCCATGCCGCCAATGCCTGGATCGCCAAGGATTTCGGTGACCACTTCGGTCTGGGCGCGGGCGGCAACTATGTGAGCGACCGCTTCGCTGATCCGGCCAACACCGTCACCTTGCCCAGCTATTTCACCATGGACGCCATGGCCTGGTATCGGCTCGGTCCGATCACCGCTCAAGTGAATGTCACCAACATCTTCGACAAGCATTATATCGTGTCGGGACATGGCACGAGCGCCAACCTCAACCTGCCCGGCGCGCCGCGCGCGGCCATGTTGACGCTGCGCTACAATTTCATGGGTGGGAAAAGCTGAACCGTCTGGCCTGAACGGTACCATCCGCCGCCCGCAAGCGGCGGGTGGACACATATCTCACCAGTAAGTGGAACCCTGGATGGGGGTTGTTGCCTGATCGAACATCCTCTCCACCATGCCGTGTGAGCCGCTCTGGACTGTAGCTAACGGGGGTGCTCATTTGGTGTAGGAGCGTGCTGAGCGACGGGGCCAGGAGGAAACGTGAAGGGCAACTAACCCAATTTTGTCGCTCGGAACCTGCCCGACCGCAAACGGCCATAGGCGGTCATCCCGGCAGTGTGCGAAAAACAGGTGAAACACGAAGGAGTAATTAGGCCACCGCCTGCAACCCCTTGCGTTGGATGATGGACAAGAGCCGCAAGGCGGGGCCACCGGGGCGCTTCACGCCGCGTTCCCAATCCGACACGAGATTGCGGGAGACGTTGAGATAGGCGGCGAACACCGGCTGCGAAACATGCTCGCGCTCACGGATGGCGCGGATTTCGTCGCCTGCCAGCGATGGGGCCGGGCCAAGACACGCTTCATCAAAAGTGCGAAGTGTCGCGCGCGACACCACGCCTGCGTCGTGCGCGTCGCTCATCATCTCGTGGACCGCGCCCGCGATCTCGCTGCGATAGCCCTTATCCTTCACCGTCGTTCCCATCGTCTATCTCCACCAGCGTTCCAGATGCCACCAGCCGGTCCAGTTCCTCGTCGTTCCATTCCAGCGCCTCGGTTGCCGCATTGCGCAGCAAGGCGAGATCCGCCTTCGATATGTTCGCCTGTGCGCTCTTGGCGAAGCCGAAAGCAAATATCGCCCGGCTGCCCTGCCGGAACAGGATAAGCGTGCGATAGCCGCCAGACTTGCCCTGACCGGCCCGCGCCACGCGCTGCTTGATGACGCCGCCGCCAAGGTCGGCATCCACCAACCCGCTTTCGGCGCGTTCCACCGCGTCCCGAAGCGCCGAATCGGCAATGCGCTCCTTGCGCGCGAAGCGCTCGAACCAGCCATTCTTGAATATACGTGGGATGATGGCTCTCCTGCATCCGATGCCATATATAACACATAGCGTTATAGTTCAATGCACTTGCAGGGCCGATATTGGCGCAACCGGCACTGAAATGCCCCGATCGGCACTACAGTGCCCCACCTCTTGCGGCGCAGGACAATCCGGCGCAGCCTCAACACTGGCGGGCAGACCTCCGATGATATGGAGAATTGCCATGAATGATTCGACCTGACCAATGCGCAATGCCGTATCCCTCGGCATAAAGCACTGACTGGCGCGTGTTTGGGACGCAGTGGGAAAAATTCTGCGGTGGTCATGCCCTGCGGCAGAACTACGCCATGAACCGCCCCTGGACGCCCCTGAACGCCATTCACCGCCGACGCCCACCCGTCCAAGCCGGAATGGCCTCATTTGGCCCCGTCACGGCTCTTGCCCAGCGTGCCAAGCTGCCCGATGCTGATCCACAGGGGCGCGTGCAACACCATGATTTGAAGAGATTGCCCCCATGAACAACCCCGATCGCATTATCCGCCTCAAGACCGTTCTCGCCCGCACCGGGCTTTCCCGCACGACGCTCTACCGCAAGATGGGCGAAGGCACCTTCCCCCGCCAGGTGAAGATCAGCGTCCACGGCGCGGGTTGGCACGAATCTGCCGTCAATCGCTGGGTGGCCGATCCTGTCGGCTATCGCGACGACCACGCCGGGAGCCAGATGCAATGACCGTGCCTCCACCGCCCGATCCGATCTGCGTTCGCGTCAATGACGCCGCGCATATGATCGGGGTCGGCCGCACCAAGCTCTACGCGCTGATCGCGGCGGGCGAGGTCGAGGCCGTGAAGCTCGGCAAGGCCACCCGTATCACCACCGCCAGCCTGCACGACCTCATCAAGCGGCAGCGCGAAGCCTGACGGGCTCGGACGCCGTGGGGTCGGCGTCTGAACTGCCCTTCGCAGGCTCCTTGTCGAGAAACTCCGCCCAGCGGGCCATCAGGCTGCGGCGCTTGTCGAAGAAGTCGGTGCGCCGGTAAGCCGCTTCCACCTTGTTGGGCAGCTTGTGCGCCAGTGCCTTGTCGGCAACCTCCTTGGGGAAGCGGGTCCGCTCCGATGACCAATCGGTGAAGGCGGAACGGAACCCATGGACTGTCACGCCCTTGATCCCGTCATCGCGCAGGAGCTTGGTCATGGTCATATCGCTGATCGGCTTTTCCCCGTCATTGCTGAACACAAGGCCGGTGTCGCTGGTGCGCTCCTTCCACCGCTTGCGCAACAGCGCCACGGCGGGCGCGGACAGCGGCACGACATGGGTTTCGCCCGCCTTCATCCGCTCGCCCGGAATGGTCCAGATGGCCTTGTCCAGGTCGAACTCCGACCACAAGGCAAAGCGCGTCTCGTTCGACCGCACGGCGTTGTAGATGGTGAAGCGCAGCGCATCGCGCCCAGTCGTGGGCGACGCTGCCGCTAGCTTCCGCATGAGCGCGGGCACGTGCACATAGGGCATGGCCTCCAGATGCCCGCCCTTGTCCACCTGACGGGGAAGTCCTTTGCGCACCGAGCGCAAGGATATCTCATCGGGGAGCCATCCCTTGATATGGGCGAAGTCCAGCACCGCGCCGATGCGTTGTAGGATGCGCCGCGCGCTGTCAGGGATGATCAGCCAGATCGGCGACAACACTTCGACCACGCACGCACTGTCCACCTCGTTCACTGGCTTGGCGCCGATCGCCGGAAAGACATGGTTCTCGAAGCTCGAAATCCAGTTGGCGTGCCGCTTGTTCTTCCAGCCTTCCTTCAACGCCTCGTAGCAGTCCCGTGCCGCCGTCTCGAAGCTTGGCACAATCTTGCGTGCCCGGCGCCGTTCGGCGACCGGATCGGCTCCCTCGCGAACCTGACGGCGCAGCGCCGCTGCTGCCTCCCGCGCCTCGGCCAGTGACACGTCCAGCGCCGATCCCAACCCATAGTCGCGTCGGCGTCCATCCTTCTGCATCCGCAGCACCCATGTCCGCGCACCGCTATCCTTCACCAGCAGGCACAGTCCCCGGCCATCCACATGCCGACCGGGCTTCGCGTTCTTTACCTTCAATGCCGTCAGTGCCATCGGTTCGGTTCCCGCTTTGGGCGTTGCAGGCGTTCCCACACTTCCGGGCAGGAATTGGTCCCACAATCGTTCCCACATTTTGCGCCAAATTCAGGCAAATCAGGACGACCGACCGCGAACACCATACAAGACAAATCGTTGATTTTACAGTGTAGTTAGGAACGTCCCGGCATCGCCCGAGACAAAAGTTCTACACTCGTAGGGGTCACCACCTTCCCTTGCCGGAAGGCGCCATTGCAGCCCGTAAATGGCTGTTTTTCTGTGATATGCTCCGCTCGTACGGAGTATGCGGGATTTCACCGCATATCAACAATCCGATGGTAGAGTTGATGGTGTCCATCACTCCCTGATCGGGAGATAGCATCATGGCGCTTTCCGCAGTGGCGATCAAAGCCGCATGATTTTGATTGCCCAATGCAGACCGTCCCATTCTGGCGGCTGTCGACCAGATACCGCCATCCCCACTCAGACCGGAAACCGCAGCTATTGGCAAAAACGGTCGCCGCAAAATGATCATTCGGATGATCGCCGCGCCATGTCGATCAAAGCCTTGAAAGCGGCCGAGGGATTTCGTCTGGTCGGATAATAGAGACATAATGGCGCGATTGGCGGCGTCCAGTCTTCCAGGACTCGAACCATGCGCCCGGCCTGGATGTCTTCCCGGACGTCGGCCTCCATGAAATAGCCGATGCCGACATCATCGAGGACGGCGATGCGCGCCAGGCTTGCCTCGTCCAGCGTGATGGGACCGGCAACATCGATCTGAACGGGCTGACCGTTCTTCTCAAAATGCCAGCGATGCAGCGCCCCATTCGGCAAGCGGACGCGAATGCATGAGTGACGAAGCAGGTCCGGAGGCGTGCGGGGCTTGTCGTTGACCTTGAAGTAGGAAGGCGATGCAACCACGGCAAAGCTGCGCGGAGGCCCGACGGGAATGGCGATCATGTCGGTCGGCACAAGGTTCGCGGTTCGCAAGCCAAGATCAAACCCCTCGGCGACGATGTCCACGATCCGGCCTTCGGTGACAAGGTCGATGTGAACCTTGGGATAGTGTCGCAGGAACTTCAACAATAGCGGACTGAGGATCTCCCGTGCGCCCGTGGCGAAAGCATTGATCCGCAGAGTGCCGGAGGGCGTTTCCTGCTGCGACCGGGCGGCTCCCATCGCTTCGTGAAGAGTGCTCACGGCAGGCCCCACCTGTTCGACGAAATTTCGGCCGGCATCGGTGAGGGACACGCTGCGGGTCGTGCGATTGAACAATCGGACGCCAAGCCGCCCTTCCAGCTTGGCGATGGCATTGCTCAGCGCGGTGGTTGAAAGCCCCAGTTCCAGAGCCGCAACGCGAAACGACCCCCGCCGCGCTATGGCGAGGACCGCATCAAATTCAACCAGGCCGTGCTTTGACATTGTCCCGCCTTTCGCAACGTCACATGCCGGTTTGGTCCGATTATCACAAGCATTGCTCGACGCTAAATTTCCCTTGTCACCGCAAGGAGCCGAGCAATGTCGATCGAACTGCCCAAGCCCATCGCCGACTATGTCGCGGCCAATGCACGGCTCGATGCCGATGCCATGCTCAAGCCATTCGCCGCCGACGCGGTTTTCCTGGACAACGGAAAGCGCTTCGAAGGCCACGACGAGATCCGCAAACTGTTCGAGGAGGAAGTCATCGCCGTGAAGGCCGTCTTCATGCCGGAGGCGATCCGCCGCGAGGACGGTCAGGTCGTCGTCGAAGGGCCCGCCCATGGCGACTTCCCCGGCAGTCCCATTCGCTTCACCTATCGTTTCACGCTCGAAACCGATGCCATCAAGGCATTGGAGGTCACGGCATGACGATCAGGGCCGATCCGACCGAGTTCGCGGGAAAGCGCGTGCTTGTGAGCGGTGGCACCAAGGGTGCGGGCCGCGCTACGGTGGATCGGTTCCTGGCCGGAGGCGCGCGGGTCGTCACCGCCGCGCGCGGAACGCCGGAGCCGATCGATGGGGTCGAGTTCGTCCAGGCCGACCTCACGACTGCGGAAGGCGGTAAAGCGCTGGCGGACGCCGCGCTCGAACGGCTCGGCGGCATCGACATTCTCGCCCACGTCATCGGCGGTTCGTCCACTCCGGGGGGCGGCTTCGTCGCCCTGACCGACGAACACTGGCTTTCGGAGTTGAACCTCAACCTTCTGGCGACCGTTCGGCTCGATCGCCTGCTGGTCCCGAAGATGATCGAACAGGGCGCTGGCGCCGTGGTGCATGTCACCTCCATCCAGTCTGTCCTGCCATTGCCGGAGTCGACCACAGCCTATGCCGCTGCCAAGGCCGCGCTCAGGACCTACAGCAAATCGCTGTCCAAGGAACTGGGGCCGAGGGGTGTGCGGGTCAATGTCGTGTCCCCCGGCTGGATCATGACCGACTCGACGGTCCACTTCCTGGAACGCCTCCAGCAGGTGAATGGCGGCACGATCGAGGATGCGAGGCAGTCGGTCCTCGATGCCCTTGGCGGCATTCCGATCGGGCGCGGGGCCGAACCTTCCGAGGTCGCGGACCTCATCGCCTATCTGGCCTCGGATCGCGCCGGCGCGATCCACGGCGCCGAATTCGTCATCGATGGCGGCACGATCAGAACCGTGTGAGGCCAATCACAAAATCGGCTCCGGCTTGCTTTGACGATGGATGCGGCCGCCGCGGCCTGCTCGCAATGATCAAGCTGCGGCGGCGGGCGCCAGGCCAAGTCCTGCAGCATGAACCGATCACCCAAGCGATTTGGCGATCGGCGCATAGAGCGCATATCGAGCTCTTCGAAATGCACGGTCCCCAGCAAGCCCAGCCGATCCGGGCGAGCGATTTCGGCATCACGCACTTCGCGCTCTACACCGACGACATCGCATCGGTCGAGCGCTTCGAGAAGGCTGGAGGCACGCCCCTCACCGCGCCGCGCGCTATCCCCTATGCCACCGAAAGAGGTTCCGGAAACAAGGTCTGCTATTGCCGCATGCCGTGGGGCACGACGATGGAGTTCATCACCACGCCGGACCGCATGGCCTACCATGACCAGACCGATCTGCGCAGGTGGCAGGACGAGGACTGAGCAGGGCGGGAAGAGGGATGGTACCACCCGACTTGAGGAGTGAAGCGCATGTGGCAAATCCCGAAATTCGCTCGGCTGAGAGCGCCGACATCGCGGACATTATGGCGAACTTCAACGAACATCGGCGGCCTGAGGAAGCCTTATTTTCCGCAGAAAACCGCGCATTTCGGCGGTTGACTATGAAAGCTGACGGATGGGTAAATGGGCGGGAGGGAGTCTAACTCATTTCATATGTAGTTGATATATGGGAATATTTTATGATCTCAAAATTCATCCCCCACATTTTCCCCCACACATTCTCAAAGTGTCCCTTCATTTTACCGGCTGCGGAGATTCGTGACGGTAGCGAGGCTGCCCGCTCGCGCGCTTCCCAAATAGCGCTGTAGCGGGCGGGCAGTCTTGCGGGCGGTGTCTGATGCCCTCGATACTGGACACGACCGGAATGTGTGAGACACTGCCACATCAAAAGGATTCGACATATTCCGATACGATAGCCAACTGCGCCGCATGGACACAACTGCGGCTGACAAGATCAAGCTCCACCTAGACGCACTCGCGGCAAAGGCGTTGAGCGCCTTCAAACGGCAGATGCTCCACATACATGCGGGTGGGGATTATCGTGAGTTCGTCCCAGAGTTTATGGTCAATGACATGGTGCGGGCTGCCGAGAGCAGCGCCAGCCAGTTGCTTGCCGATGCTGTGTCTCGAGTCTCAGGCATATCGACGGCACCGGCCAGTTTCACGATGATTGATATGGCAATGAACGCTTACCTTTCCGACCTGCAAGGCGTGGTGGAGCAGGGGCGTGGCGTTCCACTGCATCCTGCCATGCTCAAAGTGGCTGGCGAACGGTTTGATGATGTTCGCCAGAGGCTGATCAGGCATCTCGACAATCATCGCCCCAGCTTTGTCGAGTCAAAGAATAAGGGCGGTCGCCCGCCAACATGGGATTGGGAAGGTGCGCTGATCCATGTCACGGCCATAGCCAATACACCAGACGGGCTGCCTTCAGAGCGAGGGGCGCAGGCGCGGATTGAGGAAATCATCCATGACTGGTTCATTCAGGCCGGTGGCGATGCGCCTGCCGACAGTGAAATCCGCAAACGGGCCAGCGCGATAATGAAAGCGCTGAAAACCAGTTTCCGGCCCTTACCAGCCGACACGCTCCCGGATTCGTAGTCAACCGCCCCTGCCCACGGAAAGCGGACGCATGAAAGTGTTAGCTGATGGGCTGGGAACCAAGTCTATGAATGAACCCTATCTGTGTTCCGTCTCCGATGCCGCAAGGATGTTGGGGGTCGGACGAACCAAACTGTATGACATGATCGCCAAGGGCGAAATCCTGTCCATGCAAATCGGCACGAGGCGGCTGGTCAAGGTGGCCAGCATTCGGGCGCTGATCGAGCGCCTGACTGGCGGTGCCGCATGAGCGATGCCAGCCACAATGAATGGGCCGGTGCTGCGTCAACAGCAACCGGCCCGGAAGATGCCAAAGCTGCGAACCCGGCATCACTGTCTAACCCGGACCAGCCGATGACGCCAGATGAGATGCAGGCAGATGCGGCGAGCGTCGATGCTGCGGGACTGCTGAACCGCATTCACGCATTTACACGCCGTTTCATCTGCTACCCCTCGGACCATGCAAGCACCTCACATGTCCTGTGGATCGCTCACACACATCTGATGGAGGCATGGTTTTCGACGCCCCGCCTTGCGGTGCTGTCGCCGGAGCCAGGAAGCGGAAAGTCGCGGGTGTTAGAGATTACAGCCATGCTGGTTCCAAACCCGCTGCTGTCGGTAAACTCGTCTGCGGCGTACATTCTGTGGAAGGTCTCCGATCAAGCGAACCGGCCAACGATCCTGTATGATGAAATCGACACGATCTTTGGCCCTGCCGCTAGGGGCAACGAAGACCTACGGGGGATGGTCAATGCAGGCTATCGCCGTGGTGCCGTGGTGGGCCGCTGCAATACGGAACGCGGCAAGGTGCAGCCCGTTGAACTGGCTACATATGCGGCGGTCGCAATGGGTGGCCTTGGCAACCTGCCCGACACTATCATGAGCCGGTCGATCATTGTCCGAATGCGGAAGCGGGCGGCTGGCGAAAAGGCCGAACCTTTCCAGCCCCGTATTCATGAGCTTCAAGCAGAAGCCCTGCGGATCGAACTGGCCGAATGGGCGGCCAGCATCGCCGGTCTGGCGGAAATGGCACAACCGGCCATGCCGGACTGTATTACCGACCGGAATGCCGATGTGTGGGGACCGCTGTTCGCGGTGGCCGATCTGGCAGGTGGTACATGGCCCGAAGCGGTGAGGATGGCTGCTACGGATGCCGTGCTGTCAGCGAAAGCCAGCGAGCGTCCTTCTTTGGGCGCTCAACTGTTGGCGGATATTCATGCCTGCTTCGGCAATGCTGATCGGATCACCACCGTCGATCTGCTGGACAGGTTGCTGGACGACGACGAAGCGCCTTGGGGCGATCTGCGTGGCAGGAAGATCGACGCCCGCAAACTGGCCGAGATGCTGCGTGAATATGGCATCCGGTCGTCCACGATCCGTATGCCCAATGGTCAGACGCCCAAGGGCTATAAGCGCGAAGCATTTCATGATGCATGGAAGCGCTACCTGCCTGCGTCACTAGCACGCACAACAAGCGCAACATCCGACACCGATCCTGCCAACGCCAATGAAACCGGGGATGGCACTGTGTCGGAGTATAACATGCCTGTGGCGTGTGGCGGCAAAAGCGGCTGAGCCACGGACGATGAGGCCTGAAAACCATTGGTATTCGGCCAAGTTGCCCATGTGTCGTCAGTGGCGGCAAATCCCGGAGAGTGGTCGGGAAGTTGACTCGGCCACTCCCCAAATGGCCCCGAAGCGGGGCGGGAGCCAAGAAGTTGGACATTCTCACGGACAACCCCATGCAACCGGCCAATCTGGCCAATGCCTCTCGTTGTGGTGCCAGAACACGGTCAGGGGCCGAATGTCGGTCCCCGGCCGTCAGGGGAAAACGGCGATGCAGGATGCATGGTGGGAATAGCTGCGGTGCGCCGAAGGGAAATCGCAACGCATGGAAGCATGGCGATCGCTCGGCACAAACGGAAGCTGAATTGAAGTTGGTAAGGGCGGCTAACCGGATGCTCCGGCTGCTGACAAATTCCAGCAATAGCCGGAAGCTGCCGCGAACTGACTGGTAGCCAGTCTGCCTATCGGACGTTCATACCGAACCCGCCCCCAAGGGCTGGGTCCGGCACTTCACTCCCCGAAAATACTATCGGGAAGATATTCGATAGCCTGAGCGTAGAGCGTGGCATTGGCCTCGGAGTCGGCGCAGAAGTCCAGAACCTCTCGGTTTGAACGAGCCACGTCGATACGGGCTTCTCGGAGCAGCGTGTCGCGGAAGGTCTTGCGATGGATCGCATGACGGTCGCGCTGATCGGTGGCAGCAGATTCCACGAAGCGGCTGGCCATGTCGATGCCGCCGCTAACGGTGGTGACGGTCTTGCTGACCATACCGGCGGTGTCGGTGATGGTGCCAAGAATGGCACCGAAAGTCATGCGGGTGGTAGCCATGAGGTAAGCCCTCCATTGAGCCGGACAATATCATCCAAACAGGCCGGAGGCCCGTATAATGGGGGGCACCCCGTATTTTATATTCCCGGACACCGGGGGGTATCTATATATTGGGGGTGCCACATGGTGACGCCCCTGCCGCCAGACGTTGCGATGAAAAATTTCCCTATGCGCGGCTACGCCGCGAACGACCGGAAGGGGTGGATTGGAGACGGTCAGCTTTAGATCGAAAAATTCCGAAAGCAGATTCAAATCCCGTGCGGCCATACTATCTGGCCGACTGTTCCGAGCAGCAGCAGCACTATCAAAAGTGCAATCAGTGACGCCACCGCCCAAAATCTGAATGGTTCGTCCATCCGTTGGCCAGACAATGTGATCCCAAGATACGGCCATTCCATTTTGCCGTTTCTGAAGCCCGTGATGAACAGCCAAATGAACAACACAGTGACGCTTCCGGTGATGATCGGCCCATAGATGTTCTCACTCATGTGATGCAAACTGCATCCTGAATGGGATAGAAGCAATGTCTGCTTGTGGTGATGACACCACAGCCATCCAATGGCTGACTTTGGTCGTCTGCCGCTGGGCAGTTTTCGAATCCTGAATCGGACCAGCAGGTTATCGACCGCTTGGAGTGATTCGCGGGGTGGGAACGGCGATGGCGGGTGGATAGCGGAATGGCAGCTTCTGGCTAAATTCTTTACGAAGCGGCTTTCCCGGATACGCCAACGTTGCGGCCGTTGAATGAACCGATAGGATGCTCTCAAAAGCGGATCGGCGTATCGAGGGCAAAACACTATGAAAACTAGGGAATGTTTCATCGCTTTTGTGGCGATGATGTTTTGTATGCCATCGGTAGCTTTTGCAGGCATCGGCAATGGAGAGCGAATTTTTTTGAGCCGCTGCGCGATATGCCACGGCAGAGATCTTAGAGGGACGGGAATTTTGGCCAAAAAAACCAATCCTCCCGCAACTGATTTTAGAACACCCCATTTCAAGAAGCGTCTGCATGATTACCCGGGCGTCATCGTATCATCCGTAATACTTCAACCTAATGGCGATTTAATTCCGCGAACCTTGCGAGAAAACGGTGTGCGTTTGCCGTCTTTTGCATGGACGGTTAAGGATTTTCGCGATCTGAATGAGTATATGAGTTTGATGATATCAAAAGCTAAATGACCGCTCCCCAACCTATGTTACGTTGGACCGCAGCTGACGGATCGTTGTTGGCGCCGGTCGTTGACCAAATCCGACCCCGCTGAGCGACCGCTTCCGGATTGCGCCGAATACGACTGAATTGACCATGGTTGGTCGTTCAGCGCCTATCGAACGCGACGGTTTCGCTTGCCGTAAAAGCCGGACTAGCGACGGCTTCATACCAATCAGCACGAAAGCCTGGCAGCGCCGACAGATGCGCAATCAGATCATCCCAGCCTTTGGCTTCCTCATTGAATGACGAAACACGACCAGCCACTTCGACATCGCAGCAGATCAGGTCAGTCGTAATCTCGTCCCGCTTGTAGAATACGACACTACCAATATCTGCCAGCGGCAGTTGTGCTATGACGGCGGGTGTTATCATCATCGCGGCATGTTGCCCTGCGGAACGAACGTCTGCAATCAGGAACCTGCAAAGCATTCCTAGACGACAATTTCTGGTCGCCTGCCGCTGGGCGGCTTTCCAATCTCGAACCGGACCAGCAGGTTATCGGCGGCGCAGCGTGGTTCGGGGGGTGGCAACGACGATGGCGGGTGGGAAGGGGACTGTCGGGTTCTGAGCAGCCTTGGGCAGTTAGCTGCCGTTTCCGATCTGCTCGTATTGCAATCCGATTGGGAGATCTGCCGTCGCCTTCAAGCGCCCCCCTCCAAGGTAAACCAGATAGCAGTTACCAGCGCCTGAAAACCTCCTTGAAAATTCGCTGCTGGGACATGCCGAAGCGAGACGAGCTATTCCCGCTACCGACCATCCATAATCGCGTCCCCCATCCTTGATCCGAAGCCCACGGATTTCCTGTATCCAATGCGCTCTTGCAAAAGACATCGCGAATCCAGCTTTGATGGGAAACGGTGCAGACCAGTAATTATAGTCCTGATGCAGATATCGGACCGAGATCGGCCCTTGGGCACGATTATCAACAACAGTGGGCCATGCGTCGCACGCGGTTAGAGCCAGAGCGATGCCAAGGATGAAAAACGTCCGCATAAAGGCTGTGCATGATTGTTTGTCGCTGTCCACAAATGGTCGATTGCTGCCCGTCACATACCTGCGCCCCATATAGCGAATGCCGCATACCCAGCCATAAGCGTCAGTGCGACTAACCGTCCGGTATGCATCCAGAACAATAATGGCTCCTTACGCCGGGTTGGAGAAAGGCCGTATGAAGGCATAATACCCGTCGCCAAGCCCCGGACGAGAAGAACAGCAAACAGAACGGCAAAAGCCAAAGGGAAAATTGATGCGCTCATGACGACCGATTATGGCTGCTCGCTGCGCGGCTCACAATGTCTGCATATGGTCGTTTGCTGCCGGTGCGGCTGCGTCCACGCCTTCGATGCAGGAAGTATTTCCGCTCTCCTTTCCCTTCGGCTGGGGGGCCGCTCGGGAGCGAAGGCTGCTCATCGGCCCGCAGCGAAGCGGAGGGGCCGATAGGGCAAAGCCGGGAGCGGAGAGCGGACGGCCAGCCGAAGAAATAAACCGCCATCTCCTTATCCCTTCAATAATAATGTAGGGGTAGGTGGTTGAGAGATTTCCGCCTCTGGTTCCCATTCTGGCGCACGGCGTGCCCAGCCTCTTCCACTCCTGCCCCACCGCGCCTGCGGCGCGTGGGTTGTGCGGACGGCTGGAACACGCCGAAGGCGGTTCAATGCGGGGCTTTGATGGGGCGGGAGATGAGGAACGCCCCGCGCAGCTTCTTGATCTCCCATGCGATGGCAGCAGCAGCGATCAGGTTCACCAACGCATGAAACTCTTTACTCATGGTGATGACGAAAACGGGATTATATAACAGGGCGATGAAGGCGAACGCCCACGCCCACGAACTCGGCTTGCGGATGAAATACAGGGCAGCGAGATAGCCCATATATCCTGTCACCAGCAGGCGGAGCAGTTGGTAATAGCCGTAGGGCATATCAGCCACGGCCAGAATGCTGAGAGCCGCAATCGACCAGCCCAGCCAATGGGGCGGGAATCCCTGCTGGGTTATCTTCTCTCTTCTTGGTTCCCCAAGGCCGACAGGCCTTTCCGGCTCGACATGTGGCGTGATCGCGGGCGACGATACAGATGGTGCTCTTGCGGCCATTGGCTCTGCCCGCTGGCTGCCCGAATCAGAAGGCGCGGCCTTGCACAAAGAAATGGCGTGCGCCTTCCCGTCCGCCTTCACGTGGCCGACATGGGAAAAGCCGAGCCTGCGCAGCTTCCGCGTTCGTAGCGCATTACCGAACAGTCCAAACAGTATCCGGATTGTGAGTAGGACGGAGGACACAGCCAGCACCACAAGCCGGGTCGGCTCGTCGTAACGGTCATAGGGATCGACATACCCGTTGGTATTGTTCCCGGTGATGCTGAAAACGAGGTCTATGGGCAGCAGCAGAAAGGCCGCAAGCCATAGCCCGCTGAACAACGCCCATATCGATCCGAAGAAGAATGCTGGCCAGCACCAGCCTTGCTTGACGGCCGTGTAATCGCCGTCATCGTTTGAGAACACGTTGAATGATCGCATATCTCCCCCTTTCATGGCGGCGCCTGCGGAGCAGACGCAAGGAAAACACTCATAGGTGTGATTATGGTAAAATGCATCGTAAAAGCGGGATTCACACTTATACGATGTGGTGATGATGAAGGGAGGTCGCCAACCACATTTGCGTGGAAGTCGATCCCGATCTTGTCCCGTTAGGTGAGGCTGTCCGGCAGTTCAGGAAGGCGCGTGGCCTGACCCAAGAAGATTTGTCCGGGCTAACCGAACTGCACCGCAATCATATAGGCGGGATCGAACGCGGCGAACGTAACATTACCATCAAGACAATGCTGGCCTTGGCTCGTGCATTGGACGTACAGCCTGCGGAATTGTTTTCGAAATATCGCATTTCGGCGGCCACCCGACCTTAGTCGAGGGAACCTTAGTTCGCCGCCGATTGAGGGCCGCACGATCAAGGTTAAAGCAGCGGTTATTTGTTGAGCCACTGACACGTTGTCCATCCTGTGATCGCGGCGATAATGTTCATCATGTTAGAGGCAAACAGTAATCTGGCTATATTCTGCTCGCAGACAAGAATGTGACATTTGTCAATCAGCCGCGCTCATAATACGATGCCTGAGGGCGGCTCGTTGGCGGACAGGGTTTGGTCGGCGGAGGTCCGAATCGCCTGTTCGATCAGATTCAATAAACTAGCTACACCTGCCCATTGCCGAATGTGGGGCGGTCAAGTTATGAGCGGGCGCAAGGAATGCGCCACGGGTCCGACGTCTCTTGTCGGTATGGCCCATGCCTTATGCGAAGATACGACTAAAATCGGGGGACATATGGCTGGATTGTTGGACGGCGCGGGCGGCGGCGCAAGCAACTTGCCAAACCGGCTCTACTACGGCGACAATCTCGACATAATGCAGAACAAACTTGGTCTTGAAAGCGTTGATCTGATTTACCTTGATCCACCGTTCAAGTCCGACACCAATTATAACTTAATGTATCGCAATCTGACCGGTAAACCAGTGCCAGAACAGGTTCATGCGTTCGCCGATACGTGGGAATTCGACGCCGAAAAGGAAAGAATTGCACGCGAGATACCTACGCTCATGATCCAACAGGGCATTGACCCTGATGCTGTGCAGTTTTGGACGCTTTGGGTTGATGCACTTAGAAAAACCAATCGCGAACTACTCGCCTATCTAATTTATATGCAGATTGACCCGCATGACCTCCTCCAGCGCGGGTAGCTCGACCGTGCCGAGCCGTTGCGGTCGGACAAGGCCGACATTGTTGATCACGCCGTCGAAGCGAAAGCGAGCGGTAAGATCCTTCAGGGCGTCATCGGTCGCCTGCATGTCGGCGAGGTCGACGGAAAGAAGCACGCCGGGAAAGTCTGGCGTAGCATTGCGTGCAAGGCCGACGACCTGATGGCCGTCGCATGTCAGCCGACGCGCGAGCGCCAGGCCGATGCCCTTGCTGGCGCCGGTGATGAGGAAGGTTCGAGACATCGGGCACCCCGTCAAGAGAGGCCCCGGCCGCAATCGCGGCCGGGGTCAATGTTCAGGCAGCGACGCTCGCGGCGCGACGGAGCGCCGGAAGCATGTCCTCGGGCTCGGGGCGGCGGGTATAGTCCGGGTTCACCTCGGCGTAGAGGATCGTACCGTCCTGGGCGATGACGAAACGGCCGGGCATCGGCAGTGTCCAGCTCGGATCACCGTTGAACGCAGGCAAATCGTTCTTCAGGCTTTTGTAGAGGTCGACCAGATAGGCGGGCAGCTCGAAGCGCAGGCCGAAGGCGGCCGCGACGTCGTTTCGGGCGTCGGACAGGATCGGAAAGCCCAGTTCATTCTGACGCACCGACTTGCGACTGTTCACCGCGGTCTGGGGCGAGATCGCGATGAGTTTGGCGCCAAGCTTCTCGAACTCGGGGAGCGCCGCCTGGAGCGCCTGTAGCTCCATATTGCAATAAGGGCACCACACCCCGCGATAGAAGCTCACAACAAGCGGCCCCTTGGCGAGGAGGTCCTCTGACGAGACGGGATTGCCGTCCGGATCGTTCAGCGTGAACGATGGCGCCTTGTCGCCGGCCTTGAGCGCGCGGGTGGCGGCGCCACTGGCGATCAGTTCGGCGGTTGCGCGGTGCATCGTTTCGATGACGGCCCGCGGAACATTGTATGGCGGCTTGCCCGCTTCAAAATCGGTCTTAAAGGCGTCGAGCTTGGCTTGAAGTGTCATGTCATGTCTCCTTTGATCCTGAAGGCGTGAGAGACAGATGCCTCTATCCCATATGTCTCCCGCTCGCAACCGCTCCCGTAGCTGGGACAAGGCGCATAGTTCATAGGCGGCGCGATCGACGATGCCGTCCCGCAGGACGAACGGCCGCCATGCGGAGGGCACAAAGCGCAGCGGCACGCGATCAGGCAAGCGCCGTTTGCCGGTCCGGTATAGCTCCGCGATGATGGTAAGCGCCGACAGGAGTCCCTGCACCGCACCGGCGCCGCGAAATTCGAAGGTGTTGAGACCTGCATTCCCCAAGTGGCGTGTCGTTTGAGGTGAAGATCGCCTGTATCCGAGCGCTAGACAAGGATTTTCTGCCGCAAGCGGCACCTGCGGTCGCGCAGACTGCTGGATCTGGACGGATCAGACCGCGAAGCCGCTGTTTCCTTGCCCAGGGGCGGCGTTTTTCAGCGCAGCGGACAGATCTGTCCAGCCGCTTTCGTTCAGTTTGAGCGTGGATCGCGATCATGCGCATAGCGGTGGCGCTCGCAATCGGCGGATAGCGGCGAGGATGGCGCGTACCATCGTGCCGGTGACAGCGACCTCGGCCAGCTGGAAGGTGATGGTGCGGGCGTGACGGACCACACGTGCCCCGATCTTGATCAGCTTCAGTTGCAGGCTGGTCAACGACCAGTCGGCCATGGCCTCGGGCAGCTCGATGCAGCGCAAGAAGGTGGCCAGGTTGTACGCCAGGGCGTGCAGTTGCAGCCGCACCTCATTGTCGCGGAACTTCCGGCACGACAGCCGCGTCCAGCGAAAGGCGTATTTGCCCTCTTTGATGTGCTGCTCGGCGGTGCCGCGCTGGTTGTAGAACCGCACCACCCAGTCCGGCTCCATCGGCAGGTTGGTGACGATGAAGCCGACACGCGGGAACAGTTCGCCCGGATGCCATTCGATCTTGGCGATCACCCGGCGTTCCTTGTCCCAGGACGCCGCCTGATACTCGAATTCCTCGAAGAACCGCTTGACCTTGGTCAGTGACGGCCGCCCGACAGGGCGCGTTAGCCGATGCGCGATCTTGTCCTTGAGGACCGCGTTTGCGGGCAGCCGGATGGCGTAGAAGAACCGCGCTTCTTCCAATCGCTCATAGATCGCCGGGATCGCGTAGGCAGCATCGGCCCGGAAGAACCTGCCACCAAGGTCGCGCTCCGCGTAGCGCGCAATGACGGGGTCGAGAACATCACGCCAGCCATCGGCGCTGTGGACGTTGCCATGGCGCAGGGCGCAGCGTTCCAGCATCCCGAACTGGTTGAACAGAAAGTTGGGGTGATAGCAGCTACAGTCGAAATGGCCATTCCAGGCGGACCCTTCCTGGTCGCCATGGGTCGGGCTGACCGAGCTGTCCATGTCCAGAACGATGTACTTCAGCCCGTTACGGTCATGGAACCGGTCGATCCATTGCCCGTTCAGGTCGGCCAGCGCGGCACGGTTCCCGGCCAGAGCCAGCGTCTCGGTCTCGAACCGTCCCATCTGCGATGCCGAGGCCGCTTGTGCATCGACCGCTCTGCCGCCGACAACTTGGCGCATGACCGGATCGCAGGCGAGACGGTTGGCGTCGTTGACATCCTCGTATCCGGCCAGCCGCCCAAAGACTGATTGCCGGAACAGGCCGTCGAGCCGATGGACCGTGTTCTTGCCAGAGCGAGTATCGCGCAGCGCCGCTGACGCCAAATCGGACAACCCGAGCGCGTCATCAAGCTCGCGCATCACCAGAAGGCCGCCGTCGGAACTGAGCTGCGTGCCGCGAAATTCCAGCCGCACGCGAGGGTCGAAATCCACCCGATCTGCCCGTTGCAAGCCCGCACCCTCTGGGTGATCCATGAAACGCGCCCCTCGCAGCCTTCAACACCATGTTTTATATAGGAAATATAATGGTCAGGACAGCGAAATCAGCGCCTTACTTGGGAAATGTGGGTTATATGGTGCAGCGAATGCTCTTCATGAAAAGCATTTTGAAACGGACCGGTTCGATTTATCTTCACTGCGACCCGACAGCGAGCCATTATATCAAAGTTATGATGGACGCGATTTTCGGGCATGACAATTTTCGGAATGAAATCATTTGGAAGCGTACTGGATCACATGGGGGATCAAAGCGGTGGGGTCCGGTCCACGATGTCATATTATTTTACACTAAATCATCGAAATACACTTGGAACCGGGTTTTTCAAGAATATGAAAAGTCATACCTTGACGATTTCTACCGCTTTAGTGATGGTAAGGGTCGTTATAGACTAGTCACTTTGACAGGGGCGGGCGTTCGTACGGGAGATTCTGGAAAGCCATGGCGCAATGTTGATCCCACCGCTTCTGGCAGACATTGGGCGGTTCCAATTAAGTCGCTTCAACGTGCATATCCAGACCATGATTTCGCCGGGCTATCAACTCAGGAAAAGCTGGATTTGCTTGATAAGGCTGGCCTTGTGTATTGGCCCCCGCGAGGAAGTGTTCCACAACAAAAGAGATATGCCGATGAGAATCCTGGGGTGCCTGTTCAAGACATTGTGACGGACATCGGACCAGTTTCATCGCAAGCAAATGAACGCCTCGGCTACCCCACGCAAAAACCCGTGCCGTTGCTTGACCGGATCATTCAGGCATCCAGCAACCCCGGCGACGTAGTGTTCGATCCATTCTGCGGTTGCGGAACGACGATCTATTCTGCCGTAAAGAACGAAAGAAGGTGGATTGGATGCGACATTGCTATTTTACCAATACAAATGGTCACAACGCAACTCGCTGAGCGCCATCGCTTGGTCCAAGGAATTCATTTCGAAGTAGATGGTGTTCCAATTAGCGTCGAACAGGCTCGGCATCTCTTTGATAGAAACCCTTATCAATTTCAACAATGGTTTGTTGAACGTGTTGGTGGATTTCCGATGCAGAAGAAGGTTGCGGATCGCGGCATTGACGGTCGCCTATACTTCCAAACAAATATGAAATTGGAACAGATTATTCTTTCGGTGAAGGGTGGCAAGTTAAAGCCCACCGACGTTCGCGACTTACGGGGTGTCATGGAACGCGAAAAGTGTCCGATTGCTGGTTTCCTTTGTCTCAACGAACCTACGAAAGCCATGCGACAAGAAGCCGAAGATGCGGGCGAATATGAATATATGGGCATCCCATACAAGCGGCTTCAACTGCTGAGCGCGACCGACGTTTTGGAGCGGGGGATGACATTCCATACGCCTACGAAGGTCAGCACGAAGTTCGCGACGGGCCAAGGTTCATTGGCATTGATGTAGCACAATGCCTGCCTTCAAGCTTGCCTCATCAACTGTAAAACCACTGCTGGTTTACGATCCGTGGCACAATGCGCACCCCATGCTTCCATCAGCTTCCGGCGCTTGTCGAGCATACCGCCCCGCTGATAGGCGCGTTCAACCTCGTTGGGGTTCTGGTGGGCCAGTGCGGCTTCCGCCACTTCACCGGGGAAGTTGGTCTGTTCGGCGACCCATGTGCGGAATGATGACCGGAAGCCGTGAACGGTCACTGGTTCTTCCATCCGCCGCAACACCTTTAACAGGGTCATATCGGACATGACGCCACCGTTCATGCCGGGGAATACAACATCAGTTCCTTCGCGCCGGACAACCATGGCGCTTCGCAGCACAGACACGGCTTCGGGCGACAGCGGCACGACATGCTCACGCCGCATCTTCATGTGATCGGCGGGCACCGTCCATAAAGCGTTATCAAGATCGAATTCATCCCATGTCGCCAGCCGCACTTCCTGCGAGCGTGCGGCGGTCAGCACGGCGAACTCCAGTGCAAGGCGTCCCCACACTCCGCCAGTGACACGAAGGCGAGTGAGGAAGGCAGGGACATCGGCATAGGGCATGGAGGGATGATGTTTGCCGCCTGATTGCTTGGGCAGGCCCTTGCCAGCCGCCAGAGCCTTGTGCGGGGCTTCGGTGGCTCGCCAGCCACGAGCATGGGCATAATCCAACACGGTGCAAATCCGCTGCTTCACTCGCCGCCCGGTTTCCGGGGTTTTCGTCCACACTTCGGAGATGGCCGCAATGATCTCGCCAGCGGTGATGCTGCCTACCGGCTTGGAACCAAGGGCAGGGAAAGCATAGGTTTTCAGTGTGCTAAGCCACTGGTCCCCATGCTTCTCGTTAGCCCATTGATACTTATGCGCTTCCAGATAGGCATCGGCGGCCTCTTTGAAGGTGACGGTCGCGGCCTTGGCCTTGCGCTTGTCAGCCACCGGATCGAGGCCTTTGATTCGGACTGCCTCACGCAGCTTCACGGCCTCGATGCGGGCGTTGGCCAAAGTCACCAGTTTGGCGGTGCCGATGGTGTAATCGCGCCGTTTTCCTTGATGCTGGATGCGAACGAGCCAAGACGCACCGCCGCGCCTGTCCACTTTCAGGAACAGGCCGTCACCATCCTGATAGGTGCCGGGCTTGTTCAGAAAAGCCTTCACCTCATTGGCCGTCAATTTCCCCATGCCTCACCTCGCCGAGGCGCGTTCCACCACACCCCCTGAAATCCACCACACTTTCCACCACGTTTTATCGCGATTGGAGGTGAACTTCAACGAACATCAGCGGCCTGAGAAAACCTTATTTTCCGCAGAAATCCGCGCCTTTTTGCGGTTGACTGTGAACGCTGGCGAATGGGTAAATGGCGGAGCGGGAGGGATTCGAACCCTCGATACGCTTTTGACGTATACTCACTTTCCAGGCGAGCGCCTTCGACCACTCGGCCACCGCTCCGCATTGCACTGGAGGCGGCTCCCTATCGTGCGTCGGCGCGCTAGGCAAGGGGATGCTTTACTTTCCTTTCCATCCCATGCTTGATCGCGCCATGCCAATCCGCTCCCTCGCTTTCACGGCCGCGCTTTTCCTCTCTTCCCCGGCGCTTGCCGCCGATGCGCCCGCCACCCCCTCCGCCATCGTCGCGCAGGCCCCCGCAGGCGCTTGGCGGCCGATCGCGCCCGACGCGCTGCTGGTCATGACGGTCGAGGGCGGCAAGCGGGTCATCATCCAGCTCGCGCCCGATTTCGCGCCTGCCCATGTCGCCAATATCCGCGCGCTCGCCCGGGCGGGCTGGTGGGACGGGGAAAGCGTCTACCGCGTGCAGGACAATTATGTCGCCCAATGGGGCGACGCGACGGAGAAGAAGGCCCTGCCCCCCGGCATCGCCGCGAACATCGTGCCCGACTATGTCCGCCCGCTCGCCACGCTCAAGGGCGCCCCCGTGCCCTTGCCCTATCCGGACGCCTATGCCCCGCGCACCGGCTTCATCGACGGCTGGCCGGTGGCGATGGACGAGACGTCGGCCTGGCTGCCCCATTGCTACGCCATGGTCGGCGTGGCGCGGAACCTGTCCCCGGACGCGGGGACCGGAGCGGAACTCTACGCCGTGATCGGCCAGGCCCCGCGCCAGCTCGACCGCAACATCGCGGTGGTCGGCCGGGTGATAGAGGGCATCGGCCTGCTCGCCAGCCTGCCGCGCGGATCGGGCGACCTGGGCTTCTACGCGGCGGGGGAAAGGCGCCTGCCCATCCTTTCCGTCCGCCTCGCCAGCGACCTGCCGGAGGCGCAGCGGCCGCGTTACCAGGCGATGGACGTGGGATCGCGGAGCTTCGCCGATTATCTTCGCCTGCGGGCCAACAGGAAGGACGATTTCTACGAACGGCCCGCCGGCGGCGTCGACCTCTGCAACGCGCCGGTGCCGGTCCGGCAGGCGCCCTGAGCGCGCCGTTTCGCCGACACGGGCAAAATGCCGGAACGATGCCTATCTAACGGACATTACACCCCCGCCGGCAATGATGGAGAAGATGGTCATGATCGTAGGCACCGTCAGGGAGATCAAGAATCACGAATATCGCGTCGGCCTGACGCCGGAGAGCGTGCATGAGCTGACCGCCCACGGCCATCGCGTGCTGGTGGAAAGCGGCGCGGGGGAGGGGATCGGCGCGCATGACGGCCTCTACGCCCGCGCCGGGGCGGAGATCGTCGAAGACCCCGCCGCCGTCTTCGCCGCGGCGGAGATGATCGTGAAGGTCAAGGAACCCCAGCCGGAGGAACGCGCCCTGCTGCGCCCCGGCCAGATCCTCTACACCTATCTGCACCTCGCCCCCGATCCGGACCAGACGCGGGATCTGATGGCGTCGGGCGCGGTCTGCATCGCCTATGAGACGGTGACGGACGCCCATGGCGGCCTGCCGCTGCTCAAGCCGATGAGCCAGGTCGCCGGGCGCATGGCGATCCAGGCGGGCGCCACCGCTCTGGAAAAGGCCAATGGCGGGCGCGGCGTGCTGCTGGGCGGGGTGCCCGGCGTCCTGCCGGCGAAGGTGGCGGTGATCGGCGGCGGCGTGGTCGGCTTCAACGCGGCGCAGATGGCGGCGGGCCTGGGCGCGGACGTCACCATCCTGGACCGCAGCCCGGAAGTGCTGGAGCGGCTGGGCATCCATTTCGAGGCGCGGGCGAAGACGCGCTTTTCCAACCGCGCCAACCTGGCCGAATGCGTGGCGGAGGCGGACCTGGTGATCGGCGCGGTGCTGATCCCCGGCGCCGCCGCGCCCAAGCTGGTGACGGCGGATATGCTCAAGACCATGAAGAAGGGCGCGGTGCTGGTCGACGTGGCGATCGACCAGGGCGGCTGTTTCGAAACCAGCCACCCCACCACCCATGACGACCCGACCTATATCGTGGAGGGCATCGTCCATTATTGCGTCGCCAACATGCCCGGCGCCGTGGCGCGGACCAGCACCTATGCGCTCAACAACGTGACCCTGCCCCACGCGCTGCGGATCGCCGACCTGGGGTGGAAGGAAGCGCTGCGGGCGGACCCGCATCTGCTGGACGGGCTGAACGTGTGGAACGGGCAGATCGCCTATCGCGCCGTGGCGGAGGCGCTGAACCTGCCCCATATCCCTGCGGAACAGGCGATCGGATAACGGCCGGGCCGGCGTCTTATGGCCAGTTGCGGACATCATTTACCGTCACCCCGGACTTGATCCGGGGTCCCGCTGCCTTGGGCTGGGCGTGCACTCGGAAAGAAAGCGGGACCCCGGGTCAGGCCCGGGGTGACGAATCGGGGAATGGCGGGAAACCACCCCAACCGCCCCCATCGCCTCCCACAATATTGCACCCCCCTTTGCGGGTTCCCCGACTTCGTTCGTCTTGGGAAGAAGCGGGGCA
This sequence comes from Sphingobium sp. HDIP04, assembly GCF_000445085.1. Classification (NCBI taxonomy): domain Bacteria; kingdom Pseudomonadati; phylum Pseudomonadota; class Alphaproteobacteria; order Sphingomonadales; family Sphingobiaceae; genus Sphingobium; species Sphingobium sp. HDIP04. The sequence continues at coordinate 83,471 of NZ_ATDO01000141.1, forward strand.
GTTGATCGTCCCCGCCCGTTATATTCCGCCGCAGAGAGGCATGGGTTTCCAAAATGGTCGATTGCACAGCTTCCGCCGCCTTGATCCATCGGGGCATATTCCTCCATAACGCCGCCCGCACGGCACCGACAGGGGAGCAGCGCTGATGCATGGTGACCTGACGACCTGGCTGGTGCCGCTGGTCGCGATGCTGGGGGCGGGCCTGTTCGCCGGTTTCGCGGCGGGGATTTTCGGGATCGGCGGCGGCTTCGTGGTGGTGCCCGCGCTGTTCGTGGTTCTGCCGCTGCTGGGCGGCACGCATGAGGCCATCGCCCATGTCGCCATCGGCACGTCGGCGGCGACGATCATCGTCACGTCGATCCGCTCGCTGCTCGCCCATGCCAAGCGCGGCGCGGTGGAATTCGAGATACTCAAGACCTGGGCGCCGTGGATCATCCTGGGCGACGGCGTCGGCGTGCTGCTGGCCGGCCGGGTCGACGGGCACATATTGACCATGATCTTCGCGGTCGGCGTGTTCCTGATGTCGCTCAACTTCCTGCTGCCCAAGGTCGGCGGCAAGGTGATCAGCGACACCATGCCGTCCGGCATCGCCCGCGTCGGCATCGCCGGGGGCCTCGGCACCTTCTCCGCGCTGCTGGGCATCGGCGGCGGCACCATCGCCATCATGGTGATGACGCTGTGCGGCCGTTCGATCCACCGCGCCATCGCCACCGCGTCGGGCATCGGCACGCTCATCGCCATTCCCAGCGCCATCGGCTTCGCGCTGATCGGGCTCAAGGAAGGCGGCCTGCCCTGGGGTTCGCTGGGCTATGTCAACATTCCCGCGACGCTGGCCATCGCCTCCATGTCCGTGCTCACCGCGCCGCTGGGCGTCGCCGTCGCGCACGCCATGCCCGCCGCCCCGCTCAAGAAGATCTTTGGCGTCTATCTGGTGATCATCGCCTTCGTCATGTTCCGCAACGCCATGAAGATGTGAATTCCCCGGCCCATGGCCCCTGCACGGGCCATGGGCGGGATTTTTCCATAACATACTGATTTCAATGGATTTCTGTTCGATCCGTCCTTTCCGCCGGTCGCCGCGGGGATGCGTTTCGTCCATTCTGCACAACCGTTCATGCGCAAAATCCCGCTCCTCGCACGTTGAACCCGGCATCGGGACGAGGAAGAGGAGAAGAGACATGAAACGCTCGACCATCGCCGGCGCCCTTGCCATGATCGCAATGGCGCCGCTTTCCGCAACGGCCATGCCCCATGGCGCGATGAGCTATGAGGAAAGGCTCGCCGCCATGGAGGACGACATGACCCTGCCCGCGCCGATCGCGGGCGTGCAGAACAAATATTGGTTCAACTATCGCACCGATGTGGCCGAAGCCCGCAAGGAACTGGCCCACGACCTGCGCCACGCCACCGATGCGGAGGATGAGCGCGACGCCTGGGATGAATATCGCACGGAACTGGCGGACGCCCGCCGCGACTATGCGAAGGAAATGCGGGAAAAGGGCTATCGCGGCGGACAGGTGCGCGTCCACGGCTCCGGCCGCTGACGATGCAGGGCGGAGGATGGGGCGGCCGCAAGGCCCGCGTCACCCCGCCTCATCCTCCGGCATGACATCCACCATCACCTGCACGCTCTGCCCCGCGCCGCCGACGAACAGCCCGTCCATCGGCGCGACATCGGCATAATCGCGTCCCATGGCGACGAACAGATGCCCCTCGCCGGCAATCACCCCATTGGTCGGATCGAAGCCGATCCAGCCCCGCGCCGGGCCGCACCACAGCATCGCCCAGGCATGCATCGCGTCCGCGCCCACCAGCCGCGCCATGCCCGGCGGCGGATCGGTGCGCAGATAGCCGCTGACATAGGCGGCGGGCAGCCCGAACCAGCGCAGGGCCGCCACCATCACATGGGCGAAGTCCTGGCACACCCCATGGCGCGCCGCAAAGGCCTCCGCCACCGGCGTCGCCGCGTCGGTCGCCCCGCTCACATAGGCGAATTCGCCCTTGATCCGCCGCGCCAGTTCCAGCGCCGCCTCGACCACCGGCCGCCCGGAGGCCATCAGGTCCGCCGCCCAGGCGCCGATCTCCGCCACCAGCGGCACGCGCGGCGAGGCATGGAGATAATGCGCCGGTCCCGCCGGTCCCATGTCCCGCGCCGCCAGCGCCGCCGCCGCCACCGCGCCCACGGTGGGATCGTCTTCCCGCGCTTCCGCCGCCGGCCCGCCCTGCACCCCGGCGCGAAAGCTGCTGTCGATGCTGATCCGGCAAAGCGGGCTGTCGATCTCCAGCCGCGCCACATTGACCGGCCACGCCCCCGGCCGCGATTCGATGGAGGCGGGCGCGGGATCGACCGCCAGATGATAGTCCGACGTCCACTGCCCCGGCCACGGCGCGGGCCGCAGCCGCAGGTTCAGGCGCGCCAACTGCACCGGCGCATCATAATGCACGATGGTCTGGTGCCGGATGCGGTAGATCATGACAGCAGGCTGCCGCCCTCGCTCCTCTCCTTGCGCCGTTGCAGGAAATAACGCTGCCCGATGGCGTCCGACAGGCCGAGCAAGCGGCTTTCCGCATCCGCCAGATCGGCCATGCCCAGCATGTCTCCGGTCATCGGCGCCAGCCGCGCCGCCAGCATCGCCGCCAGCCTTTGCGGCTCCTCCGGCATGCCGTCGCCATGCAGCGTCGGCAGCGCGGCGACATGCTCCGCCAGCCTTTGCGCCTGGTAGAGGATGGAGCGCGGATTATGCGGCTCCAGCGCCACCAGGTCGCGCACCGGCGCCAGTGCCGGCCCGGCCAGATAGCGGTTGCGATAGCTGATCTGGCTGTCGTTGAGGTCCAGCAGCACGGTCAGGTCGTCGGCCGAAGCCCCGTCGCCCGCGAACAGCATGGCGAGGCGGCAACCGTTGATCGCCCGTTCCATCCGCCGCCCCATGTCGTGGAAGCGCCACCCCTCGGTCCGCCCCATATTCTCCGCCGCCAGTCCCGAAAGCGCCGAAATCCGCTCGATCATGCGGGAGGACGCTTCCAGCAGCGTCTCCGTCACCCCCCCGTCGAAATCGGGCAGGGGCAACCGCACCAGCCGCCAATAATCCACCGCCAGCCGGTCGCGCAGCCCTTCGCCGATGCCCGCCACCGCCGCCAGCAGGGCGCGCACGCTGCCGGGCTGCGCGCCGTCGCCCAGCGCCTGCGCGCAGAGCGGCCCGACGGCACCGGCAGTCCCCGGAATCGCGCCCCACAGCGCCAACTGCCCCATCAGCCGGTCCATGGTGGGCGACCCGACCGCCGGACCCAGATCGGCCTCGATGGACCCGCCGACAATCGCCCGGATCACCCGCGCCGTCATCTCCATGCGCTCGATATAGCGGCCCAGCCAGTAGAGATTGTCCGCCGCCTTGGCGGGCAGCATGCCGCCCACCCGCCGGATCGCCGGGGCGGCCGCCATCAGCCCGTCCCGCGGCACCGGCCTGGCGTCCAGCACGCACATGTCCGCCGACAGGTCGCCTTCGCCCATCAGCGCGGCGCGAATGTCGCCATGCGCCGCCAGCCGCGCAAAGGCGCCCGGCATGATCCGCCACTGGCCCAGATCGTCCCGCGCCACGAAGACCCGCAGGGTGAAGGGCAGGGGGGTCAGCTTGCCGTTCACAATGGCGGGCGTGGTCGACAGCCGCACCACTTCCTGCCCGACATAGTCCATCGGCCGCCGCGCCATCGCCTCCAGCAACGCCGCCCGCTGCTTCGCGTCCAGCCCCGATCCGGGCAGGAACCGCGTCCCCGTCAATCCCGCCACGTCCCGGTCGAAGGCGGACCCCACCACCAACTCGTCCATCGCGTCGGCCACATGCGCCCGCTCGGCCGCCTGCCCGCACCACCATGTCGCGATATTGGGCAGGATGAGGTCCGCGCCCAGCACCTCCCGCGCCAGCCCCGGCAGGAAGGCCGCCATCGCCCGCGATTCGATCACGCCCACGCCCGGCCAGTTGGCCAGCATCAGCCCGCCCTTGACGCAGGCGTCGAACAGGTCGGGCACGCCGATGCGCGATTCCGCGTCGAACGCCAGCGGATCGAGGAAACGGCTGTCCATCCAGCGCCAGAGGCCATCGACCCGCTTCAGCCCCTGGATCGTCCGCACGAACAATTGCCCGTCCGACACGATCAGGTCGTCGCCCTCGACCAGCAACAGGCCCAGATAGCGCGCCAGATGCGCCTGCTCGGCATAGCTCTGGTTGAAGCGGCCCGGCGACAGCAGCCCGATGCGCGGATCGCTCCGCTCGCAATCCGCCGCCAGCCCGCGCCGCAAATCGCTCAGGAACGGGGCCAGCCGCCGCACATTGAGCGCGCCCAGCAGGTCCCCGGTCGCCCGCGACAGGGCCAGCCGGTTCTCCAGCGCATAGCCGACGCCCACGGGCGTCCGCACCCGGTCGGCCAGCACGCGCCATTCCCCGTCAGGCCCCCGCGCCAGGTCGGCGGCGTAGAAATGGACGAAATGCCCGTGCGGCGGCGGCGCGCCGGTCATCACGCGCCAATGATGCGGACTGCCGGTGATCACGCTGGCGGGCAGCTTCCCGTCGCGCACCAGCGATTGCGTGCTGTAGATGTCGCTGATGACCCGCTCCAGCAACTGCGCCCGCTGGGCCAGCCCCTGCTCGATATGCGTCCATTCCCGCGCCCCGATCAGCAGCGGAACGGGGCTGAGCGGCCAGGGCCTTTCCTGCTGGTCCCCGGTCAGCCGGAAGGCGAGGCCCAGATCGACCGCCTGCCGCTCGACATTGCCGGCCAGCACCGCCGGATCGCCCTGCGCCTGCGCCGACAGCCGGTCCAGCATCGCCCGCCAGTGCCCGGCCATCTCCGCGCTCGCCCCGGCGAACAGGTCGCCCTCCGGCGCCCGCGCCAGATAGGCGTCGGCCCAACCGGCGGCTTCCATGACAGGGGCGCTCGCCACGGTCATGGATGCCGGAAACGCAGGTCCAGCGTCATCGGAAATTCGCTCGGAGCCTCGGCGGGCGGCATGTCGACCGGCCCCGGCGTGTGGCCATGGTCCTGGAACCGCGCCTTGCGCCGCGCCTCCGCCTCATAGGCGTTGATCGGCAGCGTATCGTAATTGCGCCCGCCCGGATGCGCGACATGATAGACGCAGCCGCCCAGCGACCGCCCGCTCCAGCTATCCAGCACGTCGAAGGTCAGCGGCGCGTTGACCGGCAGGGCAGGGTGCAGGCAGGCGGCGGGCGCCCATGCCTTGTACCGCACGCCGCCCACCGCCTCGCCCGGCACGGCGGTCGGCGTCATCGGCACGCGCCGCCCGTTGCAGGCGATCACATGCCGCCCGGCGACCAGCCCTGTCGCCCGCACCTGCAAACGCTCGGTCGAACTGTCGACATAGCGCACGGTCCCGCCAATGGCCCCGGTCTCGCCCAGCACGTTCCACGGCTCCAGCGCATGGGCAATCTCCAGCCCCACGCCGCCCGCATCCACCGCGCCATGCACCGGAAAACGGAACTGCCGCTGCGCCTCGAACCAGTGGGGATCGAACGCGTAACCCGCCCCGCGCAGGTCGCCCAGCACCTCCAGGAAATCCGCCCAGACGAAATGCGGCAGCATGAAGCGGTCGTGCAGCGCCGTCCCCCAGCGCACCAGACCGCCCTGCTGCGGCTGCCGCCAGAACCAGGCCGTCAGCGCCCGCAGCAGCAATTGCTGGACAAGGCTCATCCTGGGTTCCGGCGGCATTTCGAATCCCCGAAACTCCAGCAGACCCAGCCGCCCGGTCGGCCCGTCGGGGGAGAACATCTTGTCGATGCAGATCTCGGTGCGATGGGTGTTGCCCGTCACGTCGACCAGCAGGTTGCGGAACAGCCGGTCCACCAGCCAGGGCGGCGGCGCATCCCCTTCGCCCGGCGCGGGAACCTGCGCCAGCGCGATCTCCAGTTCATACAGCCCGTCATGCCGCGCCTCGTCGATGCGCGGCGCCTGGCTGGTCGGCCCGATGCACAGCCCCGAAAACAGATAGGACAGCGAAGGATGCCGCTGCCAATAGAGCACAAAACTCTTCAGCAGGTCGGGTCGCCGGATGAAGGGCGAATCGTTCAGGCTCGGCCCGCCCAGCACGATATGATTGCCGCCCCCGGTCCCGACCGACCGTCCGTCGACCATGAACTTGTCGGCGGTGAGGTCGCAGGTCCGCGCCAGCGCATAGAGCCGCTCGGTGATCTCCACCGTCTCGTCCCAGCTTGACGAAGGCTGGATATTCACCTCGATCACGCCGGGATCGGGCGTGGCCTTCAGCACCTGCAGGCGCGGATCGGGCGGCGGCGCATAGCCCTCGATCCGCACCGGAATCCGCATCGCCTCCGCCGCGCCCTCGACCTCGGCGACCAGTTCCAGATAATCCTCCAGCGCCTCCACCGGCGGCAGGAAGACGGACAGGAAATGCCCCCTCGGCTCCACCGTCACGGCGGTGCGCACCGCCCCCTCGATATGGAACTGCTCGACCCGCTCCTGCGCCACGGCCCCGCCCGGCGCGTCGGGAACCCGCTGCACCGGCTGCGCCCGCACCTCGTCCACCGTCGCCCGGAAATCCGGCAAGGACCCTCGCGGCTCGCTGGGGTCGCGGGGATGGATATAGGGAAAGGCCGCCTCCGGCACATGCGGCAAAGACCCCAGGGGCAGGCGATAGCCCAGGGCCGAATCCCCCGGCACCGCGAACAGCCGCCCGCGCCGCAATTGCCAAATCTCGCTCTGCCAGCGCGGCGTCGCGGCCTGAGCCTGCCACCGCTGCACCGGCAGCACATAGCCCACCGGCTGGTCCAGCCCCCGCTCGAACGCCCGCACCATCCGCGCCCGCGCCTCCGGATCGGCAATCTTGGGATCGTCGGGAGAGGTGTTGACCGGCAGGTCCGCCTCCTTGACCGCCCATACCGCCGGGTCTTCGAAAACCGGCTGGATATGATCGGCGGAAAAGCCCATCGCCCCCGCCATATGCGCGATGAAGGCCTGCGCATCCTCCGCCGTCACCGCCCGCGCGCCCTCCGGCGCGACCTCATCCGCGATCAGCCCGGCATCCCGCCAGATCGGCACTCCGTCCTGCCGCCAATAGACCGCATAGGCCCAACGCGGCAGGCTCTCGCCCGGATACCATTTGCCCTGCCCATGATGCAGCATCCCGCCCGGCGCGAAAGCCTCCCGCAAGCCCCGGATCAGCCGGTCGGCATAACCCGCCTTGGTCGGCCCCACGGCATCGCCGTTCCACTCGCCCGCATCGCCGCCATTCTCCGCCACGAAGGTCGGCTCGCCCCCGGTCGTCAGCCGCACGTCCTGCGCCTGCAAATCGGCATCCACCTGCGCGCCCAGGGCCATCACCGCATCCCAGCGCGCATCGGTGAAGGGCTTGGTGATCCGCACCGCCTCGGCAATGCGGCTCACCCCCATGGAGAAGTGAAAATCCACCTCCGCCGGTTCGGCCATGCCGCTGATCGGCGCGGCGGACCGATAATGCGGCGCCGCGCAGAGCGGAATATGCCCCTCTCCGGCGAACATCCCCGACGTCGCGTCCAGCGCCACCCAACCCGCGCCCGGCACATAGGCCTCCGCCCAGGCATGCAGGTCGACCACGTCTTGGCTGACCCCCTTCGGCCCCTCCAGCGGCTCGACATCGGCCACAAGCTGGATCGAGTATCCGGACACGAAGCGCGCCGCAAAGCCCAGCCGCCGCAGCAACTGCACCAGCAGCCAGGCCGAATCCCGGCACGACCCGGTGCCGATCTCCAGCGTCTCCTCCGGCGCCTGCACCCCGGCCTCCATCCGGATCACATAGCCGACCTGGTTCTGAAGCTGTCGGTTCACCTCGACCAGGAAATCGATCGTCCGCCCCTCATACCCCCTGTGGCTTTCCACCAGGGCCTCGAACAGCGGCCCCTGATCCTCCAGGTCGAAATAGGCGGCAAGGTCGGTCTTCAACTGATCGTCATAGGCGAAGGGATAGTCCTCCGCATAAGGCTCCACGAAGAAGTCGAAGGGATTGATGATGTCGAGATCGGCCAGCAGGTCGACCTCGACCGAGAAACGGTCGACCGGATCGGGAAAGACGACCCGCGCCAGCCAATTGCCGTGCGGGTCCTGCTGCCAGTTCAGGAAATGCCCGGACGGTTCGATCTTCAACGCATAGTTGGGGATTTTCGTGCGGCTATGCGGCGCGGGCCGCAACCGGATCACCTGCGGCCCAAGGCGGATCGGCCGGCTGTAGCGATAGGATGTCAGGTGGTGGAGCGCGGCCTTCAGCATGAAAGCGATGAAACGCCACCCCCTGCTGCAATGCAATATGGAATCGCTTCGGCGGCAAAGAAACTGAATTTATATATAGAAGCCCCTCCCCTTCAGGGGAGGGGAAGCGCGCTCCTCAAGGCACCAAATCCACCCGCTCCGCATCCGGCATGATCGCATCGACCAGCAGCGACCTGTGACAGGCCCCCGCATCCCGCTCGAAGCACAACAGCGCCACCGCCTGCTCCCCGGCCATCTCCACCAGTTGCGCCGCCTGCACCATCGCTTCGGGCAGTTCCAACTGCCCCGCGTAAATTTCCGCCAGCCGCCGGTGCTGCCCCTTGCGCGCCGCTTCGCGCCCGGCGGCGGGCGTCCCCAGCGCCTTCAACCCGACATAGCTGATCCCCGCCTCCCGCAGCCCGGCGGCGAGGATATTCTTCGAAAAGCCCGGCCGCCGCGACAGCGGCACCGCCCGCACGTCGGCCAGCATCGTGACGCCCGCCGCCCGCAGGGCCGCGATCACCTCGTCCTGCGTCGCGCCCTCATAACCGATGGTGAAGATTCGCATGCCCGACAGGATACCGTGTTCCTGCGAAGGCAGGAACCCAGTTGAAGCGGTGGGGCTGGGTTCCTGCCGTCGCAGGAACACGGAGCGGCGAAACGCTACTCGTCTCCCCCGGCCCGTTCCATCATCTCCATGAAGTCCCGCGCCGCGTCCCGGTCCGCCGGGTCCTCGAACGCCTCGTCCAGGTCGGGCGCCGCCCCCAGCAGGAACATCAGCGACCACAGCGCGAACCGCCGCCGCCCGTCCGTCTCCAGCCCGAAATCCACCCGCATATGCTCGATTCCCGCGGCCAGCGCATCGGGCGTCAGCGCCTCCAGTTCCCGCACCCCGAAATAGCGGTGCAACTGGTCGTCGAAATTCATGCCGCCACCGTTTCCGGCAAGCCCCAGTCGATCGCCCCGCGCCCCTTCTCCTCCAGAAAGGCGTTGGCCTGCGAAAAATGCCTGCACCCCAGAAAGCCGTTATGCGCCGAAAGGGGGGAGGGGTGCGCCGCCTTCAGCACCAGATGCCGCGTGCGGTCCACAAACTCCGCCTTGCGCTGCGCATAGCTGCCCCACAGCAGGAACACGATCGGCTCGCTCTTCTGGTTGACCAGCCGGATGATGGCGTCGGTGAACTGCTCCCAGCCGCGCTTCTGGTGCGACGCGGCCTTGCCCATCTCCACCGTCAGCACGCTGTTCAGCAGCAGCACGCCCTGCCGCGCCCAATGTTCCAGGAAACCGTGGCGCGGCGGCCGCAGGCCCAGGTCGCTCTGCAATTCCTTGTAGATATTGACCAGCGACGGCGGCGTCCGCACGCCCGGCTTCACGCTGAAGCACAGCCCATGCGCCTGCCCCTCGCCATGATAGGGGTCCTGCCCCAGCACCACCACCTTCACCTTGTCCAGCGGCGTCAGGTCCAGCGCCCGGAAATATTCGCTGCCCTTGGGGAAGATGCGCTTGCCCTGACGCTTCTCCTCCTCAAGAAAGCGCTTCAGCCCCTGCATATAGGGGCTTTCGAATTCGCCGAGCAGCGGGGCGCGCCAGCTCTCGTCCAGCCTGATGGTGTCGCTCATGGCCCGGCGTGATGAACCGCCGGGCGATCCGCTGTCAACAATGCTTGGCCGGCCCCTTGCCCTTCTCCGGCGAATCGGGAAAATAGGCGGGATGCCGCGCCTTCGCACCAAGCTGATCGCCTTTCTGGGCCTGTTCCTGGCCCCGCTGCCCACTGCCGACGCCTTCGGCCCGACGCCCAATCCGGTCCAGCACAGCGCCGAATCCCGCCTGATGGCCGAATTCGCGCGCTTCGCGACGCTGACCGACGGCACCGTCGGCATCGCCGTGCGCGACCTCGGCACCGGGGAGACGCTGGCCTATAATGGCGACACGCTGTTCCCGATGGCCAGCACCTACAAGCTGGCGGTGGCGGCCAAGATCCTCTCGCTGCTGGACGCGGGCAGCCTCAGCCTCGACGAACCGCTCATGCGCCTCGACCGCCCGCTGCCGGTGCGCGCCCTGATCGACATGAGCCTGACGCTCAGCGACAATGAGGCGACCGACGCCCTCGTCGCCCGCGCCGGCGGGCCGCAGGCGGTGAACGACTGGGTCCGCGCCGCCGGGATCAAGGGGCTGCGCGTCGACAGCAACACCCGCGACCTGCTCGCCCGCGCCAAGGTGGTCGGCACGGGCTATGGCGATGAAGCGGCGCTGGAATCCGGCCTCTCCGCCGCGCAGCGCGACGCCCGCGACATGCCCAATCTGGGCTTCGCCGCCGACCCGCGCGACACCGCCACGCCGCGCGCGATGGACGACCTGCTCGCCGCGATCCGCCTGGGCAGGGTGCTGCGGCCCCAGACGACGGCGCTGATGCTCTCGATCATGGAACGCTGCAAGACGGGCAAGGCCCGGCTGCGCGCCATGCTGCCGCCGGGCACGCGCATCGCGCACAAGACCGGGACGCTGAACGGCCTCGGCAACGACGCGGGCATCGTCACGCTGCCCGATGGCCGCATGTTCGTCATCTCGGTCTTCGTGATGAAGGACCATATGGGCCATGAACTGCGCGACCGCATCATGGCCGAAGCGGCGCGGGCCGCTTATGATTATTTCCTGTTCGCCCCCGATCGGCACACGGCCTGACGCATCCACCTTAACTTCCATCCCGTTTCCCGATAGGCTCGCGGACACTGGCAGGAGGGACTGGGGCAGGAGGGGATGCGATGGACGACAAGACGGCGGCGTTCCGCGACTTTTGGCCCTATTATCTCCAGGAACATGCCCATGCGGGGACGCGGGCGATGCACTATGCCGGCACCAGCCTGGTCGTGCTGCTGATCGCCGCGCTGCCGGTGGCGGGGAAATGGTGGATGATCCCGGCCATGCCGCTGGCAGGCTATGGCTTCGCCTGGATCGGCCACAGCCTGATCGAACATAACCGCCCCGCGACCTTCCGCTATCCCTTCTGGTCGCTGCGGGCCGATTTCGTGATGTGGTTCCGCTTCCTGACCGGAAGAATGGGCCGCGACCTGAAACGCGCCGGCGTCCGCCCCGACGGCAGCATAGACCCCGCCCTCCGCCGCGAACTGTAGCAACCTGCTCCCGCCTTCGCAGGAACGCCATACTCCTCCTACCACGCTTGACCCCCACCGCCGCTCTGCCAAAAGGGGGCCCGCAATGGCCCTCACCGCCCACTTCACCCGCCTGCCCGACCTGGCGAGCCTCGCCCCCCGCTGGCAGGCGCTGGAGTCCCGCGCCGCCGCCAGCTTCTTCCTCGGCTGGACCTGGACCGGCGCCTGGCTGGAAAGCTACGCCGTCCGCCCCGAACTCCTCGCCGTCATCGACGCGCAGGGCCGGGACGTCGCGCTAGCCCTCTTCGGCCATGCCCTGCAACCCCGCCTGCTGGGCCGCAGCGCCACCCTGTCGCTCAACCAGTCCGGCGACCCCGGCGCCGACCGCCCCTTCATCGAATATAACGGCCTGCTGGCCGCCAAGGGCAGGGAAGGGGAGGCCGCGCAGGCCGCCCTCCAGGCCCTGCAAGACCGCAACGACTGGCGCACCCTGCGCCTCGACGGCATCGCCCCCGACTCGCCGCTCCTGACAATCCCCGCCCGCCGCAAGACCCGCCTCGACCGCTCCCCGGTCTATCAGGTCGACCTCGCCGCCGTCCGCGCCGCCGACTATCTGTCGCTGCTCAGCGCCAACAGCCGCAGCCAAATTCGCCGCGCCCTCAAGGACCATGACGGCACGCTCCCGGCCATCGCCAAAGCCGACCCAGCCGACATCGTCCCATGGCTGGAGGAAATGCAGTCCCTCAATACCGGCCGCCACGCCGACAATGCCTGGGACGACCCCGCCTTCCGCCGCTTCGCCGCCACCCTCGCAAGCCGCGACGAAAAGGTCGAACTGCTGCGCCTGACCGACAGCGGCGGAACCGTCGGCCTGCTCCTCAACTTCCTCCACGACGGCATAGCGATGAACTACCAGTCCGCCTTCGCCGCGCCCCGCACCGCCAAGGACAAGCCCGGCCTGCTCTGCCATGCCGCCGCCGTCGCCCATTATGCGGAACGCGGCCTCGCGCTCTACTCGCTGCTCGCGGGCAAGGACCGCTACAAGCAGAGCCTCGCCACCCGCGAGGAAGCCCTTGAATGGTGGCAGGTCGACCGCTTCAGCCCCCGCCTCGAAGCCGAAGCCGCCTTGCGCAAGCTGCTCAGACGCCCAGCTTCCGCATGATGCGGTAGGCGATCCGCCGCGCGCCCTGCGCCTCCGGCCTCGCACCGATCCGCCCGACCGGCAGCCCGCGCCGCCGCAGCAGCGCGTTCAGGCTGTGCAACTCGCCCTCCGCCACGCTCCGCTCCGACCGCCACGTCACCGACAGGCTGACCGAAACGACAGGGCCATTCTCCACGAAATGCGGCGCCTTGACCGGCACATGGATCGCATCGCCCGGCAACAGCGTCACCGCCATGCCTCGCTCGCGAAACCCGTCCCGCCAGTCCAGATTGCGATGCCCGCCCGCATGGAAGGCCTCGCTCTGCACCGCAGGCACCAGTTCCTCGTCGCCCGCCGGAAAGACCGTCATCGTCTTCTCGCCACGGATCTGGAGCAGGATATTATGCTCCGGGTCCATATGGAACGGCGTCACGCTGCCGGGCGAGGACAGGAAGATGAACGCCTCCCGGTGCAGCATCGGCCCCGTCTCCCGCTCCACCAGCGGCGCCAGTTCCGCCAGCGCCCGGTCGAGCAGCGCGCCATAGGCCGCATCCCGCTCGACATTCTTCAGCACCGCCCAACTGCCGTTGGTCTCTATGGTCCGGATCGTCTCGCCCAGCGTCAGCCCGTTGGACGGCGTATCCTCCGCCCGCACGCCCAAGGGCAGCTTCCCCAGATTATACTCCACGGAGTCGGCCGGCATCCGCTCCGCCAGCCCGGCCAGAGCCTCCAGCGTCAGCAGCGCATGCCCCGCCAGCCCATGGCTCAACTTCGCCGCCCGGTCCGGATAAGCCGCCGCGAAGGCCGCCCGCGCCTCTTCCGGAAACACCGCCGCCTCGATGGCGCTCACCGCGTTCATATTTGCCCCTTCAACCTCCGCCCCAGCGCCTCGACGCCATTGGCCAGCGCAAAGGCGACGCTTCGCCCGGCGCCCCGCAGGGCGATGCGATATTGGGTGATCGTGCGCCGCTCGCCCCACAGGCTGTCGATCATCGGATGGTCCGCCGCCGCGCAGCTATCCATCCAGCCAATGGCGGGATCGCCCAGCACCGCCTGCAAATTGGCGATCTCGATCAGCACCCCCGGCGAAAAGCGCCCCAGCGCCTCGTCAAAGGCGATCTTGAAGGAAAAGGCCCCTTCGCCATGCCGGAAATTGACCAGCATCGCGATCGCCCGCCCATCCAGGTCCATGCGCAGGAAATGCAGCCGCCTGTTCTCGAAAGCCGCCGCGCAGGCCGCCCGGAAGAAAGCCGCATCCTCATCCCTGCAGGCCAGCGCCGATCCTTCGGCCCCCTTCCAGCCCGCGGCCTCCAGCGCCAGAAATTCCCCGCACCATGCCGGGAGGTCCGCCCCGTCGACCAGCAGCCGGCTCTCGACCGTGCCCAGTTCGGCCAGCCGCTTCTGCAGGCGCCGCAATTCCTTGCGCTTCTTGGCCCGCACATGGGTTTCCCAATAGGCGTCCGCATCCAGTTCCGACCGCAGCATCGCCCGGTCGTACCGATGCACCTCCCGCCGCCCGCGCCGCTGCTCGACGCACAGCGCCTCCAGCGCCGCCGCATTCGCCCCCGCCGCGTCCAGCCCCCGCAGATGCAGAAAGCCCGGCGCCCAGTCCGCCTCGTCCAACTGCCCCAGCAATTCCCGCCACGCCGCCACCTCCTCGCCCCGCCGGATCAGCGGCGCGCCGAAGAAGCAATGATCGTGCATCCAGTTGGCGACGCAACGCAGCGGCAGCCGCCCGTGCCGCGCCGCGACGACCACGGGCATCAGCCCGATCAGTTCCCCGTCCCGCTGCGCCTCCAGCACGCGGACCGTTGCGCCATCCGCCAGATGATCCAGCGCCGCGCACAGCATTTCGGGCATGTAGAAGGCATTGGCCTCGGCCGCCGCGTCCGCCAGCGCGGCCCAGCGCGCCGGCGCATGGGCGCGCGCGTTCGCCATTGCGGGATGGGAAGCCATGTCCATGCTCCCGGCCATATCCGCCAATGATTAGGGAAAGGCTAACCCGCGAAGGTAAACGCAGCGTGCTCCTGCGAAGGCAGGGGCCCAGTTCCCAGGGAGCGATGATGAACAAAGGGCGGGACCGTACTCCCGCCTTCGCAGGAGCACGGCAAAGCTGAATGCCCACCGCCATCCACCCCAAGCCCGGCAATTTTTAGGCACTATTACGGAGCTTCCGGGGAAAGCCCTTTACATCGCCCCCCGGATTGTCTGTGAAAGACTCCGGCGCCAAGGCAAGGACAGGAAACCGCAGCCCATGACAATCCTCGTGACCGGCGCGGCCGGCTTCATCGGCATGGCCGTCGCGGACCGTCTTCTGTCCGAAGGCCGGGCCGTCTTCGGCATCGACAATATGAACGACTATTATCCCGTCTCGCTGAAACGCGACCGGATCGCCGCCCTGCATCAGCGCCATGGCGGCCTGTTCACCTTCGCCGAACTGGACTTCGCCGACATGGACGCGCTCCAGGCGGCGCTGCACGACCATCCGGTCGACGCCATCATCCATCTGGGCGCGCAGGCGGGCGTGCGCTATTCGCTGATCAACCCGCACGCCTATGTCCGCTCCAACCTCGCCGGCCACGTCAACATGCTGGAAGTGGCGCGGGAAAGGCGGGTGCGGCACCTGGTCTACGCCTCCTCCTCCTCGGTCTATGGCGGCAACGACACGCTGCCCTTCCGGGTCGAGGACCGCGCCGACCACCCCGTCTCGCTCTACGCGGCCACGAAACGCGCCGACGAACTGATGAGCGAAACCTACGCCCATCTCTTCCGCATCCCGATGACCGGCCTGCGCTTCTTCACCGTCTATGGCCCCTGGGGCCGCCCGGACATGGCGATGTGGATCTTCACCTCGAAAATCCTGTCGGGCCAGCCCATCCCCGTCTTCAACCACGGCCGGATGCAGCGCGACTTCACCTATATCGACGACATCGTCAGCGGCGTGATCGGCTGCCTCGACCATGCGCCGGAAGATGACGGCGCGGCCAAGGCGGGCGGCAGCCGCTCGCCCCACCGGCTCTACAATATCGGCAACAACCGGCCGGAGGAATTGATGCACCTCATCTCCGTTCTGGAGGAAGCCTGCGGCCGCAAGGCGGAGATCGACTTCCAGCCGATGCAGCCGGGCGACGTGCCGGCCACCTTCGCCGACATCAGCGCCATCGCGCAGGACATCGGCTTCGCCCCGACCACGGGCATCGAAGTGGGCGTCCCCCGCTTCGTCGACTGGTATCGCGCCTATCACGATTAGGCAGGGACGAATTCAAGCGTCGCCGAACCGAGCGTTTGGGTGGAGAGCGGACCTTCCCCTATTCGTCACCCCTCTCCCTATTCGTCACCCCGGGCTTGACCCGGGGTCCCGCTGCCTTGGACGAGGCGCGGCACTCAGACAAGAAAGCGGGACCCCGGGTCACGCCCGGGGTGACGGAAACTGATGTCCGCCATTGGCCATCTCCCGCCATTCCCGCATTACCCCCCACCCTTGCTCATGGCGCGATGCAGCAAAAGCACGCCACAACCACTCCTCCTGCAAAAGGTTCCGCCATCCGCCGATAAAATTATGCGCTTCATCGCATTTTCATCCATTGTGGCGTTAATGGCGCGGAAATCATCATTCGCGCTTGCGAAATCGATTGCCAATATTAGGGGAAGACGCTTATCCCCGACAGCCGGGTGCCGGTCGCTTCGATCGGTCGGGTCGCGGAACGAAGTAAGGGCGGAACACCTGGGGCGGTGGATCGTCGCCGCTGTCGTCAGTCGGAAAAAGCCGGCGGCGATGGTGGAAAAAAGGGCTTACGCGTGTCGACAGTAACGAAGATCGTGCCATTCGGCTCAGGCGGGCGCATCGCGGAAACCGCGCGCCGGACATTATCCATCGCGGCCGAGGGGCTGAACGCCCTTGAAAACCAGTTCAACGACCGGGAATTTTCCGCCAATTTCCTGCGGCTGGTCGGCGTCATCATGAATGTGCGCGGCCGCCTGATCGTCACCGGCATGGGCAAGAGCGGCATCATCGCGCGCAAGATGACGGCGACGCTCACCTCCACCGGCACGCCCGCCATCTTCCTGCATCCCGCCGACGCGGGCCATGGCGACCTGGGCATGATCACGCCGGACGATGTCGTGCTGATGCTGTCCCATTCGGGCGAGTCCAACGAACTCGGCCCCATTATCCAATATTGCAAGCGCTTCGCCATCCCCCTGCTGGGCATGACGGCGCGCCCGCACAGCACGGTCGCCGCATCGTCCGACATCTGCATCCTGATGCCCGACGTGAAGGAAGCGTGCCCCAATTCGCTGGCGCCCACCACCTCCACCACGATCCAGATGGCGTTCGGGGACGCGCTCGCCATCGCGCTCATGGAAATGCGCGGCTTTTCGGCGGACGACTTCCATAAATTCCACCCCAATGGCCGGCTCGGCGCGCAACTTGTCAAGGTGCGCGAACTCATGGCCTCGGGCGGCGACGTGCCGCGGGTGGAGGAGGACGCCTCCCTGCTCGACGCCACCATCGAAATGACCCGCGCCCGGCTCGGCGGCACGGCGGTGGTGAACGGAAAGGGCGAACTGATCGGCGCCTTCACCGACGGCGACCTGCGCCGCACCGTCACCGGCACCCGCCACATGAACGAGCCGGTCGGCCGCTACATGACCGTCCAGCCCGTGTCGGTCAGCCCCGAGGAACTGGCTTCCGAAGCGCTCCGCCTGATGCACGACCATAATATCACGCTCCTCTTCGTCTGCGAAAAGGACCGGCTGGTCGGCGCCATCCACATGCACGACCTGCTCCATGCGGGCGTAGCCTGAGCGCCATTCGCCCCAGGGACGACCGCGCTCCTGCGAAGGCAGGAGCCTGGGCAAAGCGGGCAAATGCGGGGTTAGCCGGCCTGATCGATTCGGGTGGAGAGCGGACCTTCCCCTTATTCGTCGCCCCGGGCTTGACCCGGGGTCCCGCTGCCTTGGACGAAGCGCGCACTCAGAAAGAAAGCGGAACCCCGGATCAAGCCTGTCCTGAGCTTGTCGAAGGATCCGGGGCGACGAAATGGGGAAGGTCCGCTCTCCACTCAAATCACCCGGTCCAGTCCCGCCCCCTGACGGCCTTTCCACACATGCCCCTGCACGCGGCCCCTCGACGGCATTCCTCCTGAAATGAACCCATCCACCCTCATC
Organism: Sphingobium sp. HDIP04; assembly: GCF_000445085.1. Taxonomy (NCBI): domain Bacteria; kingdom Pseudomonadati; phylum Pseudomonadota; class Alphaproteobacteria; order Sphingomonadales; family Sphingobiaceae; genus Sphingobium; species Sphingobium sp. HDIP04. The sequence goes on from NZ_ATDO01000141.1 coordinate 101,138, forward strand.
GTCATCCCCGCCCGCGCCGGCTCCTCCCGCCTGCCGCGCAAGCCGCTGCGCCTGATCGCCGGCCGCACGCTGCTGCACCGGACCATCGCCATGGCCCGCGCCGCCACGGCCGGCCTCTCCGACATCCAACTGCTCGTCGCCACCGATGACGAGGAAATCGCCGCCCATGCCCGCGCCGCGGGCTGCGACGCGGCCATGACGGAAAGCGCCATCGCGACCGGCTCCGGCCGCGCCCTCGCGGCCGCGCGCCAGCGCGGGACCGAACCCCGCTTCATCGTCAACCTCCAGGGCGACAGCCCCTTCCAGCCCCAGGGCGCCCTGCGCGCCGTCATCGCCGCGCTGGAGGCGGGGGCGCAGGTCGCCACCCCCGTCATCGCGCTCGACTGGCCCGCGCTCGACGCCCTGCGCGACCACAAGACGCGCTCGCCCTTCAGCGGCACCACCTGCGCCCGCGCCCCCGACGGCCGCGCCCTCTGGTTCTCGAAGACCATCATCCCCGCCATCCGCGACGAGGACGCCCTGCGCCAGAGCCAGCCGCTCTCCCCGGTCTGGCGCCATGTCGGCCTCTACGGCTACACGCTCGACGCCCTGACCCGCTTCGAAGCGACGCCCCCCACGGCCCTCGAAACCCTCGAAGGCCTGGAACAGCTCCGCCTGCTCGAACTCGGCATCCCCGTCACCACCGTCCCAGTCCCGCCGCCCGTCTTCGACAGTTCCGGCATCGACACTGAGGCCGACATAGCCCGCGTCGAAGCCCTCATCGCCGCCCACGGCGACCCCACGCCCTGATCCTCCGCCCGTTTCGAGCGAAGTCGAGAAACAGCCCATGCGCCGCATCTTCATCATCCGCCACGGCAACACCTTCGAAAGCAACGCCGACGCCCGCCGCATCGGCGCCCGCACCGACCTCGCGCTGGTGGAAAGCGGCCACGCCCAGGCCGAGCGCCTCGGCGCCTGGTTCGCCGCGCAGAACCTGCCCATCCGCCGCCT